>JANYDR010000656.1 GCA_025363495.1 Cyclobacteriaceae bacterium
CACCGGAGGGGACGATGGAAAGATTGTTGCCGGGGATCTCAACAATGACCATCAATGGAATTTTCGAGACCTATGAAAGCAGTCGCACGGTGCTTAGAAAAGAAGTGACGTTTCCTGTTTTGGACCTAGCACCCGGAGCTAAGCCTTCGAAGATCGCGTGGGTGGATTATGTGAAAGTTACAGATGAGAGTGAGTTTCTTAAGACTGAGGCAGGAACTTTAACTCCGTTTTATAAAGACTTGATAGCAAAAGGACTTATTACCAACTGTAGAATCTATAAAAAGACAATGCCAGTGGACCCTTCTGCTGATTTTGATTTTGTTGTCGCCTACTTTGCAGAGGATGTAGCCAGTGTAGCAGATGGCAGGCTAAGGGAAGCACTTAAGAAATCTGTACTGGGAAGATCATCCAGTAAAAAAATAATGCGCAGTGAACTCTGGCAATTGGTAGAGTATGTGGATGTGGAGAAGAGTAAGAGATGATCTAATTTCCAATTTCTAATTTCTAATTTCTAATGTATTAAACACATAGGAACATAGAAAATATAGAGGATTATGTATTAAAGAAATTCATAGTTCGTTCCACACCTATTGTACAGAAAGAGAGCGTTGTCTCAATAGCTTTGTCCATAATCGCAGGCAATGCTTCAAATTCCTCCTTTGAGAATTTACTCAAAACAAAATCTATCTGCTGTCCTTTTGAGAAATCATTTCCGATGCCCATTCGAAGTCGCGAGTAATCCTGGCCATTGAGTAATAACTCTATATTTTTTAATCCATTGTGGCCGGCAGAGCTTCCCTTGGTGCGAAGCCGCTGACTGCCGAACGGCAAGGCGAGATCATCGACAATGACTAGCAGATGTTCTTTGGGGATTTTTAATTCTTGGAGCCAGTAAGCGATTGCTTTGCCGCTCAGGTTCATGAAGGTGTTGGGCTTGATGAGGTGAATTTGCTTTCCCTTAAATTTAAATTCAGCCTTATCGGCGAGGCGTTCTGTTTTAAAATCAAATTTATGAACATCGGCCAGCCTGTCGAGTGTGAGAAAGCCAATGTTGTGCCGGGTGAGTTCATACTCCGGTCCTATATTGCCAAGGCCTGCGATGAGAAATTTCATTGCGGCAAGATAAAAAAATCCCGTTTGCCTTTCAGCAAACGGGATTCAATAACCCTCTCCTCCCAGGAGAGGGTGAGGTGAGGAACTACTTCTTCTTCTCGTCCTTCTTAGGAGCTTCTGCCTTCTTAGCATCAGCAGCGCCTGCAGCAGGTGCACCCTCAACAGTGGGAGTAGCAGCAGCTTCAGTTGCGGCCTTCGTTGCGTCTTCAGCAGCCATCTTAGCGGCACGCGGTACTTCTACCACGGCGATAGATGATTGATGAGGATCTACGAACGTGAGCTTGTCGATCTTAATGTCACCAACTTTGACTGAGTGGTGAAAGTCAAGTGAAGAACAGTCTACATCAATATGATCTGGCATGTCTTTAGGAAGCGCCATTACTTTCAATGAAGCTTTCTTGCGAACCAATGTGCCGCCTTTCGCAACACCTGGAGCCTGACCCACCATACGGGTAGGAATGTCCATCTTGATTTTGCGGTCTTCGCTGATGCGTAAAAAATCAGCATGTAAAATGATCTCACTTACAGGATGGAATTGTGCTTCCTGAAGGATGGCCTGGCATTCATCGCCTTCAATGTTTAAGTGAACAAAGTGTGCTTCGTTTGTGTACACGATGTCACGAAATAAAATCACCGGCGAGTAGAAATGTACTTGTTCACCACCTCCATAAAGGACGCATGGAACATTACCTTCCTGACGGATGTTTTCAGCAGCCGTCTTGCCGAGATTTGCTCTTCGATACCCTATAATCTCAACGGTTTTCATAATTGTTTATTTGTTTAGTTTAAGAAATGAATTACAACTTGATAAATAACGAACTTATTGACTCATGATCGTGGATCTTCCGGATCGCTTTCGCGAAAAGCGTAGATACTGACAGCATTTTTATTTTGCTTGAATGCAGTTTCATTGGAATAGTGTCTGTAACAACAATCTCTTCCAGGTTTGAATTTTCTATATTCTCATAGGCTTTGCCACTTAACACTGCATGTGTACACACTGCCCGTACTGACCTCGCACCGTTTTCTTTAAGAAGGGCAGCAGCCTTGCAGATTGTACTTGCAGTATCGACCAGGTCATCTACCAGAACAACATCCTTGCCTTCTACTTCACCGATAAGGCGCATTGATTCAATCTTATTGGCTTCTTTCCGATACTTATCGCATACGGCAAGATCTGCTGTGAAATACTTGGCAAAGCTTCTTGCTCGTTTAATACCACCTACATCAGGAGTGGCAAACATTATGTTTTCCAATGCCAGAGACTTCAGGTATGGAATGAAAATGTATGCTCCATCCAGGTGATCCACAGGGATGTCAAAAAAACCCTGAATCTGATCCGCATGAAGGTCGCAGGTCATAATTCTATGCGCGCCGGCGGCAGACAAAAGATTGGCAATCATCTTGGCGGCGATCGCTACACGAGGCTTGTCCTTCCGGTCTTGTCGTGCGTAGCCGAAGTAAGGAATGATGACGTTTACATTCTGAGCGCTCGCTCGCTTTGCGGCGTCAATCATCAATAGCAATTCCATGAAATTATCTGCGGGAGGGAACGTAGACTGTACGATGAAGACGTCATGGCCGCGGACCGATTCAGTAAGATAAGGCGACATTTCTCCGTCACTGAACTGCTGATAGTTCACTTCACCCAACGACTCGCCATAAGCCTGGGCGATTTTATCAGCCAGGTAGTGGGTTGCGCGACCGGAAAATATTTTTACTGCCATTCTGGTAAATTAAAAATCCTCCCAATGGTTTCGGGAGGATTTGATACTGTTGCCCGACCAGGGCTCGAACCTGGACTCTCCTGAATCAAAATCAGGCGTGTTGCCAGTTACACCATCAGACAATATTTCTCCCAGAATTAAGGTTAATGATTACTGGAACCCCAAATTTGGGACAGCAAAGGTATGACTATTTTTTAAAAATGGTAATGCAGAATCTATT
>JANYDR010000665.1 GCA_025363495.1 Cyclobacteriaceae bacterium
CAATGACTCGAACCATAAATCTTCTCTTGAACCAGCCATCGCGCTTGTCTTCTGGTTTCGTTAGCTGAGTTGAATCATACTCTTGCACGGTCGAATATTTTTCACCGGCGATGGTAAATCCATTATTTTTTTTGTTCTTCTTTGAGACCTTCTTTAAAGAATCGACCCATGACTGTGAGAAAACTTCCTTAAGCACGGAGTCTCCTTTGGCTGACTTTGTAAATAGCGAGTCAAGGTTTTCTTCTTTTCCGTCATCATTTAACTTTTTGCTATCGGAACTTTTTATTTCTACATCATCGTCCAAATCAAGGTCCTTGTCATTATTTGAATCAGTAAACGAGAAGAACAATAAAAAGAATACAAAACTTATGAACGCATACATCCGGGCCGGATGATAATAACTTTCCCTGTGGCCCTTGTTATACTCTATGGCAAGAAACCCCGGCTTAGTAATTAAATATTTTGTTGTTTGAAAAAATTTGCCTTCATAACTCCAGAAAGAAGAGATGAAATTTTCCCATAACTCTCCCAGGGTTTGACGACGTGGAATATCCTTTTGACCACAATGCTGACAAAAAGCGTCCAGTAGTTTGGTTCCGCAATTCAAACAAAATTCATTACCACTTTTCCGTGATGTCGACTGCTCGGCATCAACCATACTTTCGGCGCCCGGTATTGATTTGCTTAATTCATCCATTAAAATGAAATTTTATTAAACACATTAACAGTCTTTTCCAACATAAGGTCATTAAAATCAAGGTGCGTCACCAGGCGCACTTGTCTTGGGCCAAACACAAGTGCCTTCAAACCATACTCTCCTATTTTCGCTAAAAATTGCTGAGGAGTTACGTTTGGTATTAACTCAAAAATGACAATGTTCGTATCTATCGGCATAACAGATCTCACATACGATTTGTTTTTCAACACATTTCCAAGTTCCCTTGCACGTACATGATCTTGTTTCAAACGAGCGACATGATTATCCAAAGCATAAATACCAGCGGCGGCTAAAAAACCAACCTGGCGCATACCACCACCAAAAGCCTTGCGCACCCTTCTGACTTTTGCTTCTTGTTCTTTTTTACAGACCAATACTGATCCTATCGGCGCACCCAATCCTTTTGAAAGACAAATGGAGATCGTATCAAAAAATTGGCCGATGTCTCCAACATTTTCACCCGTTTCGACAAATGCATTAAATAGACGTGCGCCATCCAGATGCATTTTTAATCCCCTTGACCGGGAAAATTCACTGACTGCCTTGATTTGAGACAATGTGTAAAAGCTCCCAGCTTCCCGCACAACCGTATTTTCCAATGCCACTACCGATGTAATCGCAGCATGAGCATCTGCGGCGTTATTAATATTGGACGCAACATCATCCACTGATAATCTTCCTCGGTCACCTGGTAATAATCGCACACTCACGTTGCTATTACCTGCCAACCCTCCCCCTTCATACTTATATATGTGTGCACCCGAATAGCAAATTACTTCCTCAAACGGCTGAGTATTTACTTTGAGGCCAATTTGATTTGTCATTGTGCCCGATGGACAAAAGACAGCGGCATCCATTCCAAGGAGTCGGGCGCATTTTTCTTCCAGCTTATTTACGGTAGGATCCTCACCAAATACATCGTCGCCCACTTCTGCCTGCCACATTGCTTCCAACATTCCGGGTGTGGGTTTTGTGACGGTATCACTTCGTAAATCAACTATCATAATAGAATAAATTCAAACCCTGAAAATACGAAATCATAAGTGGAATCTCAGGGTCTGTTGACAGACGGTTTCTAACCTAATTGGAGAAGTTAAGACTAACCGCTACCCGGCTTTTTCGCCAAGCAAAATGCCCAGATCTACAAGTTTTTCAAGTTGATCAGGCATCATTCCAACCAATACAAGGCCGAGCACAGACACAGCTGTTACGTTTCCAGTTTTTGCGTCGTCCATAAAGAGATATTTTTAATCAATAATGGCTATCGGAAAATCCTGACCTCTTGAGAAAGTATATGGATACTGTGATTTCCCCTTCAGTTTTTTCGTGAGCTCCGGCACCTGGTCATCGAGATAAGATTTTAATTCATAGATAGTGACTTTACCATCCTTAGGAGCGCCATCAGCTTCACCCTTAAGTCCCTTTATCAGCAAGTAAGTGAAAGCGCCATGACCAAGGCTTGTAAATTCAGCTGCGAACTGAGCACTGTTGGCAGAAGCCATCACGTGAATTCCTGCACTGCGGGAAAGCTGTGCGATGGCTTTCTCTTCGCTCGCACCGCGGGTAGCCAGTAATTCAACAGAGCCCCCTGACTGACATGCATCCATAATAATAAGCTGCTTCAGGACTTTTATATTTTTTAATTTATCCTGAATGATGCTCGCTTCAATCGCTTCTTTTCTCAATGAACCCTGGTCATAAAGCCGGGTACTTTCGGCAGGAATAAAAAAGAATTGGTTCTCGACCATGCTTCCATGCCCGGCATAATAAAAAACAAAAACATCTTCCTGCCGGGCCACTGCAGCGATGGCATCAAGCTCTTTTAGAATATTCTCCCGTGAAGCATCTGTATCATAAATCTGATGCAACTCAACTTTCTCAAAGAGCGATCCTTCTGCCGCGATCACGGTACTAAATGATTCGGCATCGGGACGAGCGTAGTTCAATTCCATTTTCGAGTTTTTATATTTATTAATGCCCACAGCAAGAACATAACATGTGCTGCTTTTGGAACTCTCCTCCGAAATGAAATCAACTGAAGATAATTCCGATTCAATATTTTCCTTGTTGGTAGCAGAAACACTTATTGTATTAGACCCACCGATCAGTGTTATTTCCTGTATGTATTCCGTGCGTTGACCGGTACCTGAGGGTAACTTTAATTCAGTAAAATTCACAGGGATATTTTTACCATTGTGGAAAAGGCTAATGCTTACAACTCCTCCACCTGTGTCTGTAATCTTAACGTGAACTTCAGCTTTTGTTGGATCACTCTTTTGAAGCAACGCGACCTTTACGCCAGGTGGTGGTGCGGATTTCAGTTTTCCCTGAATATTATCCATCGACCTTCCTGAACCGCGTTCATTAAAAAGCTTTGGCAATAGATCAGGACGATAAAACTCATTAAAAAACTGATCGATCGAATACGTTTTCACTCCATCTACAAAATGAATGAATTGTCTTGCATTATCGGTGCAATTGAAATATCCATCGGTTGTTTTTACGAGCCAATCATTTTCTGTAAGGCTGATGTGATCAAAGAACTCTTTGCCAGTTTTCAAGTCCCAAAATTTTGTGCTTCCGTCCACACTGTGACTTATTAGAGTATTCTCCTTACCAAGCGTCAGTGATGAGATTTCTGCCTTATGCCCTTCAAATGTTCTGATCAATTTTGACGTCGCAATATCCCATTCCCTGACGATCCTGTCTGCGCCAGCAGAATAGACCAGCCTTCCGTCATCACTGAAGATGCCGCTATGAATCGGACCAAATCCCTTAAATCTTGCTATTAGTAACCCTGTTGAGATATCCCAAATACATGTGCTGCCGTCCCAACTGGTGCTTACTAATTTTGTGTTATCAGGAGAAAGCCGGATGGAAGAGATATAATCGAAATGCCCTACAAACTCCCTGGCAACTTTTCTTGAATCTATTTCCCACATTCTTAGAAGACTTCCCTGAGAAGCAAAAATGTAATTCTCATTGTTGCTCCAGATGCAGTTATCCGGAACATCCTCATCATTGCCAAAATTGAACTGACTCGTTATTTCATTACTTGCCAGATCATAAATCTTCATTTTGCGGTCCCACCAACTCGTGGTAAGCACCCTTGTCGCATCCTTATTTAAAGCGACATCTACTATCATTGGACGGGAATATCCGCTGGATGGCGCAACCACCTGGATTGATTTGGTGCTCAAGCCTGTCTCAGTATTCCAGACAAATAGCTGTCCATCACCACCTCCTGTTATCATAAGTTTATTGTCCGAAGAAAGATCGAAACAGATCAATTCTTTGGTATGCCCTTTAAATTCTGTTAATGTCTTTCCGGAAGCGATGTCCCACTCTTCAATACCTTTACCCGCCTTTGAAAAAATTCTTTTCCCATCCTGAGAAATTTTCACTTTATCTTTAAAGCGCACCACCTGGTAAGAATGCCATTCATTATGATCAGTGGTGCTGAAAAGATGTGAGTCCTTATCGGTCAAATTCACAAAGCCTTTGAGTACGTTAACTGCTTTGTTGAACTTCAAATCCCAAACAATACCAGTATTATCATTACAACTGGTTATGATTCTTTTGCCATCAAGTGTAAATACAGTCTGATTAATTCCAATGTCTTTAGGAACAGGTTCAATTTTGTAAAGTTCTTTGCCGCTATCGGTATCCCAAATGGTAATATCTTTTTCATTTGTTAATAAAAGTTTCTTATTGTCCCTGCTTACGTCTATTGTAAATTCACCACCGAGCTCAAGCTTCTCAACAAATTGGACAGTCATTTGCTTTGATGATAAATTATACTTTCTTACCGGGCCGTTGTTAGACGCGATGAAGAAACTTTTATTGTCAGATCCAAAAGCAACTCTGCAAAGACAGCTTCCACAATTAAAACTTTCGTCTTTGTTCTTAATCCTGAAGAGCTCTTTCCATGTACCAGTCTGATAAAAAACTGCTGTGTGATTTGTTTCCCCCAAGGCAAACATTTTCCCGTCAGGACTAAAGGTTACATAAGAACCCCGGTTTTGATCCGCATCAATACCAATGCTTTTAACAACTTTCTTCTGACTGACGCTGATAATGTGCGCGGAATCAGTCGGGTTAATGTGATTTCCAGTGACAATCACATACTGTTGATCAGGGCTAAAGGCGATGTCCGTAAGAAAGTCATCTTTGAATTTGACAGAATAGATTTCCTTACCGGTATATACATCCCATATCTTTGCCATTACATCATTACCACACGATGCTATTAACTTTCCGTCCTTACTGAAATCAATTGCACGAACAGATTTTTGATGTCCAAAAAAAGTCCTCACCTCTCTTGCTGAAGTAAGGTCCCAAAGCTTAATCGTCTTGTCGATACTTCCGGTAGCTACCAGATTACTGTCAGGACTTACGGTTACGGAAACAACTTCCAATTCATGTCCATGCTGAATGATTGTCTCAAGGGATTGAGCATAAGATGTTGCAAACATTACAAGAATTAAAAATCCGGCAGCGGTAATTTTCATAATAAATTCAAACTCTGAAAATACGAAATCAGAAATGGAATTTCAGATCAATTTAAAAAGCGCTGCAGGTAGGAAAGCAGTTTTTGCTGTTCAATTGGTTTTGCCACATACCCATGAAACCCTTCTTTCATGAATCTATCCTCGTCTTCAGGCATGGCGTAGGAGGTTACGGCAATAATAGGAAAGGATGAGTTCGTTTCATGGAGCCGTTTCATAGTTTCAATACCATCCATTTTTCCGCGACCCAGATTGATATCCATCAGAATTAAATCGTAAGAATCATCCATAACGGTCTGCAGGCAAGACTCACCATCAGGCACATGTACAATTTCAAAGTAGGGCGCCATCAGTTTTTTCATGACGAGAGCATTGATGGGATCATCTTCTACGTATAAAAGTCTGCTCATTTAATAGATTTATGTCGGGGGACCGTTATTTCAAAAGTACTGCCTTTGCCCTTCTCCGAAGTAATCAAAATCTCACCACCCAAAAACTCAAGATATTTTTTTGAGATTGAAAGGCCAAGACCGGTCCCTTCAAATCTTCTACCCTGACCGCTGCTTTCTTGTTCAAATGGATTAAAGATTTTCGGCAAAAAATCATTTGAGATCCCGATTCCTGTATCGGTCACTTTGATATATATATTCGTTTCTCTTCCAGAACAAATCGAAGTGGAAACCATTATGTTTGGCTTCCTGTAAATCTTTCAGGGTCTCCTCAAGTTTCATCTTTGCGACACGAAATGCCTCCTGGTATTGATACAGCAGATAAGCAAAAACTAGCGAGACGACAACGCCCGTAACAAGTTGTTCACTTCCATTTGGAGGTTTGGGCACATAATTTATGTAGTGAATCTGAAGGGAGTTAATCGCTATGATAATTAACGCTGGAATTATTTGCATTACGAAGTAAACAACTCCCCAGCGCTGCCCAAGAATATGAAATGCAAAAATGACATTAATAACGGCCAGTAGGGTAATGACAGAGTCAATAGTCTGAAAGAAAAAGAAAATATTCCATAGATAGTTGCAGTACGCCAAGAGCAGCAAAAAATGAGAAACCCGTATAATATCTTTCTTAGCTCGAATGTAAAAAAGACCTGCTCCGAACGGAATAATCAAAAAGACAGTCCTGTAAATTTCAAGCGGATAACCTTCTCGAATATAAATAATCAGCGCCACGCTAATAATAAGGAGTGCAGACAGAATCGTCCGATAGACCATTCTTATTCTGAAACGATTAACTACATCGTTCTCAGTTTCGAGGTATTCCTTTAGGAAATAGTCAGAGATTCTATGAAACATACAAAGTAAAGAAGTCTGAACAAATATGGGTAATAAAAAAGGCAACCCTGTTGAGTCGCCTTTCTCTTTTTATCCAGTTATATTCGCTATTCTAATTGAAATGAAATGGGCAAGCTGTAATAAACGGAAACTGCTTTTCCGTGTTGGCGACCGGATACCCATCTCGGCATGTTAGAGACTACACGAATTGCTTCCATACGTAGACTCTGATCTACACCATCATCCGTTGTAACCACATTGCGTACTATCCCGTCTTCCCCCACTACAAAATCAACGAATACGGTGCCTTCAATTTGTTGTTGTTTTGCTTCTTCAGGATACATCAGGTTGGCATTAAGATATTTTGACATAGCATCTTCTCCGCCAGTGAACGCAGGCTGAACTTCTGCCTTATTATAAACGATATTTCCTTCTGAGTCTTTGTAAGTTGGAGCGGTTTTCATGCGCTCTTCAAATTCAAGTCTTCTTTTTTCAGCACGGTCCGCTTTATCTTTCTCAAGCTTTGCGCGCCGTTCTTCAACGGTAAGTTTAGTTACATCTGCAGCCTCTACTACAGGCGTTTCGGTAACGACATATTCTTCGGCATTTTCATTTGATTTCTTTCCGCAAGACTGGACCAGCATAAGAGCAGCCGCGAAAATTAAGGTGTTCAAGATTTTTTTCATAGGTATTAGGTTTCCCGAACTATTGAAAGAATTGTGCCAAGAGTAACAAGCACGCTAATCTACCCCAAACAGTTCCCGAAATAAAAAAATAAGCTGCTGGGGAAATTTTTCCACAATGTCATATGCTTTACTGCAAAAAATTATCCGTGTTCGCTCATTATTTGACTGACATATCAAGTAATTGCAAGTCTTATTCCAGCCAAACTAACCCCTATGTTTATTTTGTCAAAGTTGCGTCAATGGTTTAAAGTAGTAAGACCTATATGCTTTACAGATGGCATGAAAGTTTAATGAATAGGGGTTTGCAGAACTAACTCTCTGAACGTTGGCACACGGTACCCGAAAATGCTAAAAGACATCTCACAATTCCCTTCGTAATAGCTACAAAAATGACGTTAGTAAAACTTAAAATAAGAAAAGGTCTCATTATTGCATTCAGTGTTATTCTCGGCGTTCTTTTCATTACAATTCTATTCATCTCTCCCCTCACCAAGTATTTACTTGAGAAATATGATGTTAAATTAATTGGACGGGAAGCCACCTTGGACTGGGCTTATGTGAATCCATTTACGGGTTATATTCACTTAAGTAATTTACAGATTTATGAACAACATGGAGACAGTCTTTTTCTTTCTGCAAAAGGTGTCAGTGCAGATTTTGCCTTGCACAAATTGATATGGCGAACTGTCGAGATAACTCAACTTACAATTGATCGTCCCTGGGGGAAGATCGTTCAGAAGAAAAAAACGTTAAACTTTGATGACATTATCCAAAAATTTACACCTGATAAATCTGATACAGCAAGTTCGGGCTGGCACGTGACTCTTCTCGGAACAAGGATAGTCGATGGGGAATTTCATTACTATGAGCAAGTCATCCCGATCAATTATTTCGTTAAAAAAGTAAATATTGAAGGCCCCGGGAAAAAAAGAGATGTAGATACGCTCTATGCAAAATTTTCCTTTCATGATGGAAAGGGCAATGGCGATATGAAGGGAGATTTTACAATTAATGTAAAGAATTCTGATTATCGCCTTGGAGTGGCTGTTAACAACTTCGATCTTGAAATTATCCGGCAGTATATCTGGGAGCTTATTAACTATGGGATGTTTCGGGCTCGTCTCGATGCCACTATTCAGGCAACGGGAAATTTTAGCTCGCAGGACAGTCTAAGCGCAAAAGGAAGATTGTCTCTTCAGGATTTTCATCTTGGAAAAACCACAGAAGACGACTATTTGTCATTCAAAAAATTAGTTCTCGGTATTGAGGAATTGAGCCCTGCCCGCAATAAATATATGTTTGATTCAGTGACGCTCTCCTCACCTTTGTTTAAATATGAGCAATATGACTCACTGGATAACATACAAGCAATGTTTGGAAAAAAGGGTAAAAATATTTCCGACATCACTGATGAATCCGGAAGGTTTAATCTTGTTATCGAAATAGCCCGCTACATAAAAGTGCTCTCCCGGAATTTCTTCAGCAGCGATTTTAAAATTGGTACACTGGGTATTTACAATGGCGACTTTACCTATAACGATTATTCGCTTATTGAAAAATTTTCACTGAGGGCAACTCCACTTACTATTCTTGCTGATTCCGTTAACAAGCAACATAAAAGAGTAGGTGTAACATTTAAATCAGGAGTTAAGCCCTATGGAAACGCAAATGTGTATTTAAGTATAAATCCAAAAGACAGTGGCGATTTCGACATGAAATATAATATTGAAAAAATCCCGGCCACTGTGTTCAATCCTTATCTTATTTCCTACACTTCATTTCCAATAGACAGGGGAACGCTGGAGTTAAATGGATTATGGAATGTGAGAAAC
>JANYDR010000672.1 GCA_025363495.1 Cyclobacteriaceae bacterium
CATGATAATAAGAAAATGTATGCAGGTTCCAACGTGTTGCACGTGACCTATAATGGGGGTGAAAAATGGGAAATCATAAGTCCCGATCTTACAAGAAATGATCCTACCAAACTGGAAGCATCCGGGGGACCGATTACAAAAGATAATACAGGTGTAGAATATTACTGTACCATCTTTGCAGCATCGGAATCTCCTTATGAAAAAGATCTGATCATAGTTGGATCAGATGATGGTTTGCTTCACATAACCAGAGATGCTGGAAAAAAATGGGACAAGCTCACTGTCCCTGGAATGCCGGAATGGACTATGATCAACAGTATTGATTTTGATCCGTTCGTAAAAGGAGGTGCTTATATCGCTACCACAAGTTACAAATCAGGTGACTACCGACCTTATCTTTTTAAGACGAAGGACTATGGAAAGACCTGGACAAAAATTACAGATGGTATTGATCCGGGACATTTCACCCGTGTGATTAGAGCCGATTTAAAAAGACCTGGATTATTGTATGCCGGCACTGAAAGCGGTATGTATATCTCATTTGATGATGGATCAAGTTGGAAACCCTTCCAGCTTAACCTGCCAATTGTTCCGATCACAGACCTTACCATCAAGAATGATAATCTAATTGCAGCAACGCAAGGGAGAAGCTTTTGGCTGATCGATGACCTCACACCGTTACATCAACTGAATGAGTCAACGACAACCAGTGATTTTACTTTATTCAAACCTATGCCAAGTTACCGGATGAATTCAGGGTTTTCATTTGAGAAACCCTCAAAGAAAGAAGGCAAGAATCATCCGGGTGGTGTCATGATTCATTTTTTTATTAAGGACACAACAAAAACTCCTGTTTCACTTGAAATACTGGAGAGCGGCGGAAAGCTTATCAAGAAATATTCATCAAAAGCAGACAAGAAGTTAAAAGAAGAAGAGATAAAGGTCAAGCCTGGCAGCAATCGCTTCGTTTGGAATATGCGTTATCCGGATGCGGAGGGCTTTGATGGACTTATCATGTGGTCTGGATCTCTCACCGGTCCCAAGGCAGTTCCCGGAACTTACAAGGCCAGACTGACGATGAATGGCAGATCACAGGAGACTGAATTTGAAATACTCAAAGATCCGCGCACTACGGGGACCTTGAGCGACATAAAAGCCCAGTTCGATTTTCTTATTTCCGTACGGGATAAACTTTCAGAAACCAATCTTGCCGTGAAGAAAATCAGAACAACCCGCGACCAGATAAATCGTGTGACGGAACCGATGAAAGACAATAAGGATATGAAGGACGTGAATGAAATGGCAAAATCAATTCTTGATGATATGAAGAAAATTGAAGAGGCACTTTATCAAACTAAGAATAAAAGCGGCCAGGATCCCTTAAATTATCCGATCCGGTTAAATAACAAGTTGGCTGCCCTCTCTGGCGAAGCGGAAGGAAGTGATTTTAAACCTACTTCACAGGTTAAGACTGTGCAAGAGGAAATTCAGGGGAAAATTGATGAACAGCTTCAGTTACTGAAGAAAGTCTTCCTTGATAAGATCCCAAAATTCAATGACCTCGTAAAGCAGAAGCAAATTAATCCCGTGCCAGTTACAGAAGTATTCTAAATTAAAATTACGGTCTTAAAACGGAGTGCGCTTGCGCTCCGTTTTTATTTTCGCCCCAGCAAATAGTACAGAATTGGACCGAGTACTGGTAAAAAAATGACGATAGCAATCCAAAGCACTTTCTTTTCATTATCCTTTGAACTTTTTACAATGTCCGACAATGGCCAGCACATCGATTATCAGAATAAGTAATGGAATCAGTCTGAACATAGTGGTAGGGATTAGTTGGTGCCTAAAATTTTAAACAGTTCATCAAGATTAGGAGTGATAATGATTTCAGTTCTTCTATTCTTCTGTTTGTTCTGGTCGGACGTATTAACCACTAAAGGAGAATACTCTCCCTTTCCAGAAGCGGTAACTTGACTAGCTGATACGCCTGCTTTTGTCAATATTTTAGTGATGGAGGTGGCCCTCATAACACTCAAATCCCAGTTGTCCTGCATGTACTGTGATTTCTTTCCAATCGGTACGTTATCGGTATGCCCCTCTACCATAATCTGAATATCCTTTTGATCTTTAATTGCTTTTGCCAGCTGTTGTAAAGCTGTTACACCTTTTGCATCAACCTCTATACTTCCTGATCCGAATAAAAGCTGTTCGGCAAGTGACACATAAACCTTTCCGTTTTTTACATTGACCGTCAGATCATTTTCTTTGAAATTCAACAAAGCGCTACTGATTTTATTTTTCAAATCCTGAACAGCCTTGTCCTTGTTTAACAGGATCGTTTCTAATTCCTTTACCTTTTTCTCCCGCTCAGCCAGGCTAACACTTAAAGAATCGTTTGCCTTTCGTGTTTTATCAAGGTTATCCTGTATGGCAAATAATTGCCCTTTTTGCTGAGCAAAGTCCCGATTAAGCTTGCCACTGTTATTTAATAAATTCTTATAATAAGAAGTAAGCTGATCGTACTCCTTTGTG
>JANYDR010000002.1 GCA_025363495.1 Cyclobacteriaceae bacterium
GCCTTAGTTCTTCCAGTTGTTTTTGCCCGACTTTTACTGAACCTTTCATTCCCAGCAGGCTCATGAACCATTGGTATTTTTCAGGAACAGATCCTACCATTACCTGGATTACTCCGTACGTCTTTTTTATTGGGATGAAGTTGGGGTATTTTTTTACGCATTCCTGTGTTGCCTGATAGGCCTGACGAATGGCAAGAACAGCATTTAACTCCTGACTAAGATTCAGAAGAATGAAACCGCGTTGAAGGTTTAGTTCGGCCCTTAGAAATAATGTCTCCGCCGTTTCCGGAGACTCTGATATTTTTTCGATGCGCTGCTTGAAGCCATCATTTATTTTATCAAACCGTTTCTCATCTTCTGTTATTAGAAGATCGGTTGTTTCAAGGAAGCTTTGCAGATAGAGCTTGTGAAGCTCGTTTACGTTCTTCAGTTGACTGAGTTCAGTATATGCCTGGTCTGTCTGAAGATTAAGAATGAGTTTATAAACGTGCTCGAGTGAAGGCTCAAATTGCCATGTGTTATCCAGGCCGAAGCTTCGAACGGAAATAAATAAAAAAAAGCAGACGATAGCGACTGCCTTTTTTAAATATTTAATGCTGTGATTAGCCAACTTTCTTAGCGCGTCTGGCAGGTGCAACCTTCTTAGGCTTAACTTCTTCCTCCATTGACTCCATGTCAACATCTGCTAATATCCGCCCAGAGTGTTCATCAATAACAATCTTCTTTTTCTCACGGATCTCAGCAATCTTTTGAGGAGGAATGATAATGTTACAACCTTCAGCAGCACCGCGGACTACACGTACAACAGCCAACCCATTGGAAAGATTGATGCGTAAACGCTCGTAATATTTCAGGAACTTATCTTCTATCTTTTTCGCAGCCTTTTCACGATCGTTCAGCAATTTCTTTTCTTCTTCCTGGCTTTCGCTGGAAATCTCTGCCAACTCCTTTTTCTTGTTCTCAAGATCATCGGTGCGGTCCTTAATCAAGGTTTCGATTTTAGCGATCTCACCTTTTTTGTCTTCGATCTTTTCTTTCGCTTCCTTAATGCGCTTTTCGCAGATCTGCACTTCTAATTCTTGGAGCTCAATCTCTTTTGTGATCGCATCGAACTCGCGATTATTTTTTACGTTTTTCTGCTGCTCGTTATACTTCTTGACAAGCTTTTCGGCCTCTTTAATGCCTTCTTTATTTTTTTTGATAGCGTCTTCAACTTCTTTTTGGTCTGTCTCAAATCGAGTCATCCGGACCTTGTAACCCTCTATTTCGTCTTCGAGGTCCTGAACTTCGTCGGGAAGGTCGCCCCGTAGTTTGCGAAGTTGGTCAAGTTTTGTGTCAATGGACTGTAGCTTTACAAGGGCCTCTAATTTCTGTGTAATTGTCTGATTTTCCATTATTTACAGGTAACTTATTGGATTGGTGACAGTTTTTGAAAAATTGATCGCAAAAGTAGAGAATTTTTTACTCAAAACCTCCTTTAAAAGCTCTTTCGTAAACTGTTCGCTTTCATAATGGCCAATATCGGCAATCATGATTTTTCCATCTGCATCAAAGAATTCGTGGTATTTGAAGTCCGCGGAAATGAATGCATCCGCACCTTGAGCAATGGCCTCTTTTAAAAGGAAGCTTCCTGCTCCTCCACATACCGCTACCCTTTTTAAAGGTTTGTCTAATGGTGCGGTATGGCGGATTACGGATACGTTCATCTGTTTTTTTAAACGCTGTAGAAAGGAGATTGGTTCCTCGGCCACATCTATTTCTCCAATAAGACCCGCGCCAACTTCCTGACTTGCATTCTGAAGGGAAGAAATATAATAAGCAACTTCCTCGTACGGATGTGATTGCTTTAATGCTGTAAGGATTGACTTTTCTATGTGAGAAGGATAGATCATTTCAACCCGTACTTCGTCCACCATCTCTTTCTGCCCAGACTTTCCAATAAAGGGTTTTGCATCTTCATTGGGTTCGAAAATACCTTTGCCGCTAATTTGAAAACTACAGTTTTTATAGTTGCCTAATTGACCCGCCCCCGCGGCATGCAACGCATCGACTACTATTTCAAGATTATTCTTTGGGATAAAAGTTACAAGTTTAGAGAGCATGCCAGGAAGAGGAAGCAGCACTCTTGTATTTTTTAAACCGATCTTTTCCGCGATTTTTCTATTTACGCCAGAATGTACATTATCAAGATTGGTATGTATTGCATAAATCGCAACGTCATTTTTAATCGCGGAAATTAATGTGCGCTCAACATAGGTTTTACCTGTCAATTTTTTCAAACCTTTAAATAAAATCGGGTGGTGGGCCACGATGAGATTGCAATGGGAGGAGATCGCTTCTTCTACAACAGCTTCTGTACAATCCAGGGTAACCAATATGCCTGTCACGTCGGCGCTGGAATTGCCGGTCAGCAATCCGCTATTATCGTATGATTCCTGATAAGCAATCGGGGCGATGGATTCTAAATAAGCGGCGACATCCTTTATCTTTGCGGCTTGCATGTAAGTGGGTTTTGTTCAAATTTATAGAATTAGGGCCAAGGATGATCAAAATTGTGAAACTGCTGTTGTATCCGTTCGCGGCTCTGTACAACCTCGCTACGGCGGTCCGGAATTACTTATACGACATTGGCCACAAGCCATCCTTTGAATTTGAAACAACGGTTGTTGCGGTAGGCAATTTAAATGTAGGTGGTTCTGGCAAAACTCCTATGATAGAATACCTCATTCAATTATTAAAAAAACAGTACGTGTTGGCGACTCTTAGCAGGGGTTACAAAAGAGACACAAAGGGATACCGGATTGCGGATGATGTTGATACCGCCCGATCGATTGGCGATGAACCTTTTCAGCTTTTTAGAAAATTCGGAAACGAAATAAAAGTTGTGGTAGGGGAGGACCGGGTATTTGCCATTCCGAATATTCTGAATGAATTTCCTGAGACGAATGTAATCCTTCTCGACGATGCCCTGCAACATCGCTCCGTGAAACCTCAGCTATCTGTTCTTGTTACGGATTATGCTCATCCATTTTATAAAGATTTCGTACTGCCTTTTGGCCATTTGCGTGAGGCGAGGACGGGAGCAAGGAGATCTGATATAATTGTCGTGACAAAGTGTAATGAAACAATTTCTTCCGACGAAAAAGATAAAATGACGCTGGCGATTCAGCACTATGCCGGACCCAAACCAGTGTTTTTCTCTGCCATCCGATATAAAAATCCTTTTCCGATTGGGAATCAGGAAACAATTGAAAAAAATGTAATTCTTGTAAGTGGCATTGCGAAAATTAACCCTTTAAAAGAGTTCTGCCTGTCTAACTACAATGTGATTAAGTATTTTAATTTTCCTGATCATCATCGTTACTCCGTAAACGATATGATGGAGATTGATTCCTATTGTAAAAACCAGTCGCAGGATTATTCGATTGTTACAACTGAAAAAGACATGGTGAAATTTCTCTCGCCTGATCTTAAACCATTTCTCGACAAGTTGCCGTGGTTTTATTTACCGATTGAACATGTTTTTTTACAACATGGACTGAAATTTGATGAACTCATTTTTAGTGCCTTAAAGAATGAATAGGAACTGAATGAGTCATATATCTTTGTCTGTGTCAATTTCGAGAATTCTGTGCCTGGTCGTCTTTTTGGCGAGTTTTTCCGCTTTGGCCCAGCGTCAGAAGACTCCCCCGTCTCCCCGGACAGGTTCAACTATTCTTGATGACTCGACCCGAAATATTTACGGGCCGAAGACTACCCTCTGGACTACTGAAAAAGATTTATTTGAGAACCGTCCCAACTATCGTCCTCTGGATACGGCGATCAATAATTACCATCGCTGGACATACGTTGAACGATTTAATAATTTGTATAAAGATCTAGGCCCGATGGGGACTGCCCTAAGCTCAATTTTTCCTCAGGCGCCATCCATCGCAGGAGCTACTTCTGGGTTTGAGGCTTTTGATCCTTACTACTCAACAGAAGAACCTAAATATTTCAATACGAAATCTCCATTTACCAGGATGTATATTATCTGGGGAGGTAATGGGCGCGCAATGACACGGGTAGAATTCAGTAGAAACATAAATCCTCGCTGGAATTTTGGAATGAATTATCGTCCGATTCTGGTAGAGAAACAGATCCAGCGAAGACAAAAAGGTGATTATCAAACTGTCAGTCATTATTACGATTTCTACACTACGTACAAATCCAAGAACGACAAGTATTTTCTTTTATTCAATTATAGGAGGATACGACACCGGGTTACTGAGAACGGTGGTGTGTATAATCCTACAAATGATTTTCTTGGTTTTTTTGATGGCAACGCCCGACCTATTCTTGTGGGTGCTGAAAGTGAAATGTATAAGAGAAACATTCATTTGTCACAATCATACCAATTAGCAAAGGCTTTTCAGATTTATCACATAGTGGATTTTACTCACCAAACGAATGGATTTAAAGATGACGGCACAGTGGATGCCAAAACTCTCTTTGACAATGTCGTAATTGATTCGTTAAAGACGCAGGATAATACAACGTTTGATACGAACCAGCAGGAATTCGGTATAAAGGGTAACGCACGAAAATTATTTTACAGCGCTTATTATAAAGTCCGGAATTATAGCTGGTCGAATTGGTACTTTCCTTTCATCACTACCGGTACAGAGAACTATGTAGGTGGTACCATGTCCTTAAGACTTGATTCACTTTCGGAAATTTCAGGATCAGCGGAATATCTTTTGCAGGGATATTATCGGGTTGAAGGTAAAATTGTAACCCCGTGGATCGAGGGTTCATTTAAAAATGTGCTCTCGAAACCGGGGTTTATGCAAATGTATTATAAAGGAAGTCATGATCTTTGGGATAACCCTTTTGATAAGATCAACTCAACTGAAGCAAAAGGTTATCTGAAATTTAATAAAGGACCCCTGCAGTTATGGGTGGGGGCAACATTCGCACTGATAAAGAATTACGTCTATTTTAGACAGATCACTCCGGATACAACACGATCGAGGCAGACTGTTTTACCATTTCAGACTTCGGATATACAGTCCACGTTATCACCGGAAATAAAAGCAAACATTAGATTCTTAAATCATTTTTATTTTAAGCCACAATTTATCTACACCACCTTTCTTGATAACCTGGATACACTGCGCCGCGTACTTCGAATTCCTAAAGTATTTGTCAATACTCAGATCACGTATGAGAATAATCTTTTCAAGAATCACTTGCAGATGCAAGCGGGTCTGGACATTCATTGGCAGTCCGCCTATAAAGCATTAGGATATGATCCTTCCATACAGACATTCTATGTTCAGGACAAGGTTACTGTCAATGCATTTCCATTGGTAGATGTTTTTTTTACGGGCAAAATGAGGCGGGCCCGGTTCTTTTTCAAGTATCATAATCTCATACAGGCATTTCCACCCGCTACTGGTTTCTTACCAACCCCTGGCTACCCAGGTCAGCGCAGTCTTATAGATTTCGGATTCGATTTCCTCCTCTTTGACTGATGGAAAAGCATATCCTTGGCTTAGTGCTGCCAACAGATCCTCGCTGGGTAAATATTGCGGAGAAGAATATTCGTGAGATTTTAATTGATCATGCTTACTGCGAACAAAAGGCAGCCTCTGCTTGCATTTCTTTGATCATGCTTTATCCTGAAAATGATAAACTTGTTGAAATACTTTCACCTGTAGTGTCAGAAGAATGGTCACACTTTCAACAGGTTCTGGAAAAATTACGCGCACGCGGCTGGTCCCTCGGACCACAGCGAAAAGATGAATACGTGGAAGAGATAATGAAGCTTGTGAAAAAAGGCGGGAGCAGAAAGCAGCAATTGATTGAAAAACTTTTATTCAATGCATTGATTGAAGCACGCAGTTGCGAACGCTTCAGACTTCTGTGGAAAGGAATTAAGGATCCTGATCTTTCTCAGTTTTACTATGAGCTGATGGTTTCAGAGGCAGGACACTACAAGAATTTTCTTCATCTCGCCAAAGAATCCCAAGACCCTGATCTTGTTGAAAAACGCTGGAGAGAAATCCTCATCCTGGAAGGAGAGGTAATGAAACAACTCGCCGTTAGGGAAGATCGTTTACACTAGCACACGGCCTCGTTAGTGGTTGGGCTAAAGCCCGTTCGAGGTGCATTCAGTATAAGGGCTGGCTAAGGCCCTCCAAAAATCTGGCTTTTTAATATCAATTTGGCACTTTTTCGACGAGTTGTCCATAGGGTCTCCATAGAAACTCGCTGGAAATTCGGTTTTTCATAACATTCATCAGGCAGTTACTGCGGCGCATGCCAGTCCACCGAGGTGTCGGGGTAGACATCGATCCTGAATCGATCACGAATCGACGACGAATCGATCATAACAAAGGTGTAGCGAACCGATGATCAAAGTGTATGGAAAGTCTATGGACAGTCTATGAAAAGTGTAAGGAAAGTCTAAGAAAAGTGTGAAGCGGGTGTAAGAAAAATGTGAAGTCGCAAGCAGAACGAGAATAATTTCGAGGCAATAACTAAAGTTAACGGCGTAAAGGTCTGATTCGAGTGCTCAACTCTTAGCTTTAAGCTTTTAGCTTTCTGCTTCTTCCCTACGTCTTCTGCTTCTTCTTCTTGGCGGCCGGAAACAACACATTATTCAGGATCAATCGAAAGCCCGGGGAATTAGGATGCAAATTTAAATCAGTTGGCTCCTCATACACCGTGTGCTGATAATCTTCCGGATCATGTCCTCCATAGTACGTCCAAAATCCTTTGCCAAAAACCCCGTGAAGATATTTAGCTTCGTTGATCTCTTTGTTTTCACCCATTATCACTACGTCTGATTTGATAAGGTTCTTTTTGAAGCCGGTTGTCTGACCATAAAATCCACGGATCACTTTTGTATGATTTTGCGTAAGCATGGAAGGGATCGGGTCCCATTTGGCAGAAAATTCAAAGACGTTGAAGTAATCATTGTCTTGTCTCAGGCCTCGTTCAAGTGCGTTATTATCTATGTCAGAGAATTCATATTGGTAAGGATCGCGCACCAGATGAAAATTTGTAAAAGCTAACGTGTTATCATAAATTAATTTATCCTGGGCCTGAGGATCAGACGGGTCACCATCATACATACGCTCGCAGATGTCGGTGCCTTCTGCCGCCACCGCTATATCGAAAGAATCAGTTGCCGAGCACATGGCAAAAAGGAAACCACCGCTTCCAACAAATTCCTTTATCCGTTTAGCGACGGCTAATTTTAACTGGGAGACTTTCGGAAAGCCATGTCGCCGTGCCATGTCTTCTGCTTCTTTTTGTTGCTCGAGATACCATGGCATGTTTCCATAACTTCCAAAGAACTTTCC
>JANYDR010000071.1 GCA_025363495.1 Cyclobacteriaceae bacterium
TGCATTGATGTCGAAATGATGGACAACTCCAAACTAAATTTTATAACATTGCACTCCAGTGGATGCGTGGGAGTTGACCACATTCCAACATCAGGTATGATTACGATAATTATTAACTGACACAGTTTAATTTACACACCCATTACAACGGCCTTTATTTTTTCTACCAGGATGTTCTTCCTGTCTTCCAGAAGCTCAAGTCCGGAGTTAAGAAGATTATTTTTTAATTCAATTCTCTGATGTTCTGTTATAGTCTCTATTATTTCAACCACGCCGAGATTTATCGAGACATAATGTAATCCAAGTTTTTGCAGCTCCTCCCGTACGGTCATTTTGCAACGGAGACTTACCATGTATTTAATGTAGAGTTTCATGTGCTGGTATTTAAAATGTTCCTAAATGTATGCTGCCGCAAACCGTGGACTCATGACAAATGTCATTCTTGCAGCTGACCTATTGCATTTTCATGATTGTTTTGATCCTTGGGCAGAGGAGCCGGTAAGATGAAATTCAAAACCTGATTAAAGTCATACACCTGACTGTGATTTATCATTATCCTTGAAATGGGCCGATTGTCCCGAGGTGCAAGTGAATGTGGGATTAGTGTAACTCTCTTAGAAAGTTTTGTAACATCTCCCTTCAGCGGTGGGTTTAGCTTTGCATGCAATCACAGATATATCAATTGCAGTAAAAAATTAGATAACACTATTATGAATGCACTCGTCTATCATGGCCCTGGTAAAAAATCCTGGGAAGAAAAGCCTAACCCCGTCATAAAAGAATCAACTGATGCCATTGTAAGAATTTCCAAGACAACTATATGCGGGACTGATCTGCATATTATGAAAGGGGACCTTCCGGCCGTAACGGATGGAAGAATTATAGGCCATGAAGGTGTCGGTATTGTAGAAGAGGTGGGAAGCGCAGTCAGTAATTTTAAAAAGGGTGATCATGTAATAATATCGTGCATAACGTCATGCGGTAAGTGTGAATATTGTAAACGATCAATGTATTCCCATTGTGAGAAGGGGGGATGGATTCTGGGAAATCTAATAGACGGAACTCAGGCGGAATATGTGAGGATCCCTTATGCCGATAATAGTTTATATCCGATTCCGGCGGGCGCAGATGAGGAGGCATTAGTAATGCTGAGCGATATTTTGCCAACAGGTTTTGAGTGTGGTGTTCTGAATGGAAAAGTAAAACCGGGTGATACAATAGCTATTGTGGGTGCTGGCCCAATTGGTCTTGCGGCTTTATTGACATCACAGTTTTACGCGCCTGCCGTAATTATAATGATTGATATGGACGACAATCGTCTTGCTGTAGCAAAGACTTTTGGAGCGACCCATGTCATTAATAGCAGCAGCGGAAATGTTGCCGAACAGGCAATGAAACTTACTGGTTCAAAGGGCGTCGATACAGCCATTGAGGCTGTGGGGATATCTGCAACGTTTGAATTGTGCGAAGAAATTATAGGTGCGGGAGGCTGCATCGCTAATATCGGTGTCCACGGAACGAGTGTTGTTCTTCACATGGAATCATTATGGTCTAAAAACATAACCATAACAACCCGTCTTGTTGACACTGTTACAACTCCCATGCTCTTTAAAGCTGTTCAGGCGAAGAAGCTGGATCCGAACAAGCTTATAACGCACCATTTCAAATTGAATGAGATAATAAAAGCCTACGACACATTCGGTAATGCTGCCAAGGAAAAATCTCTGAAAGTCATCCTTACTAATTCGAATGTTTAATACTATTTAAAACAATAATATTTTATGATAAATCATCTTAAAAAGCGATTTGTATTGCTTGGCCTCAGTGTAATTCTATTTATCGGTGCCGGCTATTCCCAGGGAATTTATAAAATAGAGAAAACAAAAGAACTATGACTAAACTGCACCGGGAAAAAACAATGCTGTCTCATGAAACCACTCATGGTCGTGCCCTTAAGCGTACGCTTTGGGCATCGTTAAATGTCATGAGTGGCCTACTTTGCATGGGAGCTGATTCCTGCAGGGGGCCGGCCCCGGTGCAGCTTACGATTCTTCACACCAACGATATTCATTCACACATCAAACCAAGTTCACTCAACGCCTATGGCCTTGGAGGACTCGCAAAACTAAAAACGTTGATCGATAATATAAGGCACGACCCCACAATCTACGAGAGATTCAGTCTTAACTTCAAGCTAATTCGACGTCGTTTGATCTATGAGGAGAAGAACGAAGTCGGTCA
>JANYDR010000129.1 GCA_025363495.1 Cyclobacteriaceae bacterium
ATGCTTTTGAACGATCTTTAAATAACCTTTTGGCGTGATTTCATGAAGCACCTGAAGAATAATCTGATTGCCCCTGTAGAAATATGTTTCGAAGCTTGTCAGATCAATGAAAGTTGATTTTATAGTATCAGCTATCTCCGGATTGTCAAATGATTGCTCTTCCCCATTAGGCACCACGAAATAGTTGGAAGTAAATGCCTGGTCTTCTAACGTGACCCAGTTCATGCTAATCAGCAACTGCTTCTTACCTTCACTAAGTTCAATTTTATAAATACCGGACTTGGGCCTTGTACCTGTTTCATATGTTCCCTTTTCGGGAAAGAGTTGCCAGGCGGCGAGAAAATTATATGCTTCAACCATTTAATAAGAAGTTGAGAATCCAGAAGGCCAGAATGAATAACACGCACTTTACAACGGAATTATTGCAAATGTGTTTAGCCGCAATGAATTAAATTACTTTTTATACTTGAGGGCTTCCGGTATCCAGCTCTTGATGTCCTGAATGCGTCTTTCATCTGAAGGGTGAGTTGATAAGAATTCAGGCGGCTTTTGTCCTGCTCCAGCGGAAGCACTCATGCGTTGCCAAAAAGGAGGCGCTGCGTTTGGATCATACCCGGCGATCGTCATAAAGATCAGTCCGATATGGTCAGCTTCTGATTCCTGTTCGCGTGAAAACTTAAGTAAACCTACCTGAGCTCCTGCTCCGACGGCCTGCATAAACAATTGACTTGTGGCGGTGGGATTTTGCCCCATCGCTGCGCCAAGCGTACTTAAGCCAAATTGTTCAAGCAATCCCTGACTCATACGTTCACGACCATGATTGGCAATAGCATGTGCTACCTCATGTCCCATTACAATGGCGATACCTGTTTCATCTTTACAAATCGGAAGAATTGCTGTATAAAAGGCAACTTTCCCACCTGGCATACACCAGGCATTAACTGTTGCATCGTCCTTTATCAAATTAAATTCCCACTTAAATCCTGCTATTTGGTCGGAAGCACCCTTGCTTGCCATGTATTCTTCAACTCCGCTTTTGATTTTTTCGCCTACACGCTTAATCATTGCAACCTTTTCAGCATCGGTTGACAAAGGACCTTTGGCAATCACCTGCTGATATTCGGTAGCGGCCATCGTATTGATCTCTGAGCTGGAGACCAGGCTTAACTGCTTTCTTCCAGTTACAGGAACGGTTGCGCAGCCATGGATTATTATCAGGCCGGCCAAAAGGATTATTACTTTTTTCATGGGGTTATCAGGTAGATCTGGCGCGAAGTTATAATAGGTTATCAAAAAATCTTCTAAAAAACGATATAAAACTGCGCTCCAACTCGTTTTGTTAATAGCTTTGTGTAAAATATCATGCCAGGTACACTATGAGAATCTTCGCCATCGGACGCAACTATGTAGAACACATCAAGGAATTGAACAACGAACGCCCTGATGAACCAGTAATCTTTACAAAACCCGATACAGCAATTATTCGCAATAATGAACCCTTCTATTACCCTGATTTTTCGAAGGACATTCACCATGAAGTGGAGCTCGTTCTCAGGATTTCAAAAGAAGGAAAGAACATTGAGGAGAAATTTGCGCATAAGTATTACGATTCCATCGGAATTGGTATCGATTTCACGGCACGTGACTTGCAGTCTAAGCTAAAAGAGAAAGGATTACCCTGGGATATTGCCAAGGGCTTCAATGGGTCAGCACCAATCTCCGATAAATTTATTCCCGTGTCAGAATTCAAGGACATAAAGAACATCAATTTTAAACTTGAAGTTGATGGACAACTTAAGCAGCAGGGTAACACCAGTTTGCTTCTCTTTCCATTCGACTATATCATCATGTACCTCTCTAAATTTTTTACACTTAAAACCGGAGATTTGATTTTTACCGGTACACCCAAGGGAGTGGGTCCTGTTACTCATGGAAATAAATTGTCAGCTTATATTGAAGATGAGAAGCTGTTGGAGTTTGACGTTAAGTAAGGTATTATTTTTTATACTGTTTCCTTACTCCGTCTTAGCTCAGTTCAGTGACTCAGAGGCCCTCGCTTTAAAGAGTGCCGGTCTTGGAAGCTATCTGTTTCCAATTAACCCAGGCAAGCCAAATCAACTGGCAGGCACTATGGGTGAACTCCGTAACACACACTTCCACGGAGGCATTGATATCAGAACGGATAATAGGATCGGCGTACCTGTCCTTGCAACCCAGGATGGTTACATTTCCCGCGCCAATGTAAGCACAGCAGGGTATGGAACTGTCTTATTTCTAACTCATCCCGATGGTAAAACTTCCGTCTACGGACACCTTGATAAGTATAAAGGCAAGCTTACCAGACATGTTAAAGAGGAACAGTACCGTCGCAAGAGTTTTGAAATTGACCTGTTTTTTAAAGCAGAAGAATATCCTGTAAAAAAAGGGGACACTATTGCCCTTTCGGGAAATACGGGTGGATCTTCCGGACCGCATCTGCACTTTGAAATTCGGGATGGGAACTATGTATTGAATCCTCTTAAGTTTGGATTTACTGAAATTGCAGACGACATCTCTCCTAC
>JANYDR010000148.1 GCA_025363495.1 Cyclobacteriaceae bacterium
TATGTGTTTCGCGAAGATCATATAGTTTATATTCCTTTATTAATTGAAGTGCTTCACTTACTGAGCCAGCTTTGTCAAGAATATATTGCCAGATATTTCCGTGATAATCTTTTAGATTGCTGTCAAAATCTATTTCCTGAAACGGTGTGTGTGCAGCATCGAAAAACAATCCCTTCTCATTCATACCACCTTGCGGCCAGCCTTCATTTAGAAATGTGAACGTTACGGAACCGAATTTTCCTTGTGAAGGAGGATTAATTTTAATAGCAGCGTCTTTCGCAAACCAATCTTCGTGATTGCCGATTAAGACTTGTTTTCCATCCGACAAATATATTATGAAGCAAGCCTGTGAGCGTTCTGAACGCAAAATCAGTAGCAGAATCAGAATTATAGCTATTCCTTTCATCACCAACTCATTTTAAAGGAGATGCAATTAATGCATCAGGGGTTGCTTTCTTTGTAATAAATTTTTGCCCACTTACCGTTGGTGCCTTTGAGCTTTCAATATTTTAATTTTGTCAATTACATTTGACAAGCCTCAGCGAACTAATCTGCAATTTAAGTGCTAGCATTCCAAATAAAAATAATGCCTGTATGAAAACTGAAACTGTGATTAAGGGACTAAAATCTTCGCTTGCCATTCTAATCATTTTACTGATTGGAGCAGCATGCCACAAAGATGATGCTTCAATAATTGAATATTCTGCGACAGGTCTCTATGGTGATAACATCTTGTTAAAAGACAAGACCATGTATACCAATACTCAAAACAGTATGCAAAGCAAAGTAGGCAGTGGTAAGACAGTCAAAATAGTTATAACTGGAAAAACGTATTCCATTAGCGGGCCTGGACCTACCGGTATTTGGCGTTTTGATATTGCAACAATAACTAACTGGTCGGCTTCAACGTTTGATTTTTCTGCAGGCACTCAATCTTTTACGTCCGTAAACAGCGGGCTTACCTGTGATCTTAAAATTATTTTCGATAAGGGAATTTACCAGATCGACTACTACGAGAACAATGCTACCTCTGCAACTGCAACAAAGACAGTTACTGTGAACAACTAATTAGATTCACCGATTAACCACCGCGACTTTTTTAGGATTTAAAAGATAGGGTGAATAATACGCCGGTATATTACTCAGCGGTAAAACTTCAGGCTTTATCTTAATTCCGATCTGGTTGATCATGAAATCTCTTCTTTGCTGGATCCGTTTCCATGACTCCGGATATTGTGAGCTCCATTGACTACGGAGTTGTTCGTCAGCAAGCGCAATCCCGTCTTCCATGTTTGCGCACACAAACTCACTTTTACTAACAGGGATGATGTCCATTTGCAACGCCATTCCTGAATATAGTTTTCCTGTTGATCCTTTGGTGAAAGGAGAATTTACCCATTCGTCAAGATGCAGCGTGTGACCTGTGTTTACCGCAAAATCAAAAATTGATTTATCCCTTGCTATCTCCACAAGCTCAGTAACATCTCCTGCTGATACTCCTATCCCAATATTTTCGTACCATGTTACAACAGTTCTGAAGTAGGCCTTCCAGTATTTTTCAAAATAATTTCCGATGTTATTATCAAGTTGTTCAGAACCTTCTGCAACCATTCCTGCTCTGGCCGTCAATGCTCCCCAAACTCCCATTGCTGACGTGAATGGATCTTTCAGTGCAACTTTATTTCCAGAAGGACTGCTTAGTCCCATGCCTGCCTTTTTTCCTGATGAGACCATCGGGTGGCATGAATAAGGTAATCCATCGCTTACAAAGTTTTTCGCAAGTTCATATTCTCTCGCTCCCGGTTTAAGTTGATTCAATAAATTTTTTAAACTGTCGGATGTACGCGTGCTTGCCCACTCGAAGCGAACCAGTTCTTCAAGCGAGTTATGGTGACGGAGCCCCTTCTCAAGGTCCATGAAAATATCGGATGCATTTGTTACTAATCCCTTCTCTCCCACTTGCTTTCTCAGAAGGTCTGCCAGGTATGCTGGAATATCAAGCACTGATTTATTGTTGGGATTATACTTATAATAGCTGCATCCAACTCTTGAATCCTTCTCAATGCCAAAGGAAGCGAATATCTCTTCAAGCGGTCTTGATTTGGTCCGGTCTTGTCCCATTAAACTAAATTCCTGATAAATCTCATACTCCATCGGGATTGGGCATATACCAGTGTATCCCATGCATTCATTACCCAGCAACATCTTTCGCTTTCCATTTTTATCAAGCATCAGCAATGCTTCTTCAAAACGTGGGTCGAGGTTAGTGAGAAAACTAAGGTTAGCGGTGTGCTCACGGTCAGCAAATACAAGAAAGAAATCAAGTTCCTGCTCCTTCATGCGAAGCAGCGTAGCACTTATACGACCCTCAAATTGCTGAGATGGAATTTCAATGAGATCATCACTTTTACCGAAATCGGGTAGGTTAATTTGTTTTAGTTTAATGTCAGTCATAGAATTAATTATTGAGTCTCGCGGATTGAAAAAACTTTGCCACAACGGCACAAAGACACGAAGAATATTTTAGAATATTATATCTGGCAAAACTTTGTGTGTTTGTGTCTTTGTGGTCATCCGAATCGTTTCCTGATCAAAATCTCCAAAGCCCTATTATGATCTCTAAACTCATCAGCACACATCTCCCGTATTATCTGGTGAGCTCTATTTAAATCAATTGATTTGGCCTTGGAAAGAATTTTTTGTTTAACCAGAAGTGCAAGTGATTCATACTTCCTGCTTTCATTTAATAGTTGCCGGCAGAAGCTTTCAAAATTGACAATGATCGATGGGGCGATTATTCTGCCATTCACACTTTTGTCAAGAATTTCAAGTTTATTCTCTTCTTTCAAAATCGCAGTTGCAACTGACTCCTCCCAAAATCCGACATCCACCATAATTGACTCATTCGACAGTAACTCTTCTATTCCTTTCAGCCAATTCAATGTGTATGAAAACATATCAAAGTAAAACTCTTCTCCGCCGTTCCATTTCTTTCCGCCTACAGAAATGCAGAAGCCTCCCGGGTAGTTTGAGTCAGTAGCATCTTCTTCTGAAACATAATAATCGAGTAACTTTCCAGGTTCTACCAGAAGTTCATCTGCTGAAATCTTCTCTTCCCCAACAAGTAGTTCGAACTCTATCGCCAATATTTCTTTGCTCATGATCTTAATTCTCTCTTCTCAACAGGGCCTAATATATTCCTCAATCAAACGACACCGGTACAAACTCAAATTTATCTCCATCAAAAAGTCCTTTGTCGCTAATCTTCAATGAGGGTATTACCAACAACGCCATAAATGAGAGGGTCATAAAAGGCGCTCCAAGCTTACTACCCATTTTCTTCGCGAAAGCATCAATGGCTTTATATTGCTTACTTACACTATATCCATCTTCTGCTGACATAATGCCCGCAACAGGTAAAGGCAATATCAATTTTGATTTTCCATCTACAGCTGCTATTCCACCTTTGGCATCTATTATCATATTCACTACTTCACAGATCGATTCCTCATCAGCGCCTACCGCAATTATATTGTGAGAGTCATGCCCTACCGAAGATGCCAGGGCCCCACGCTGAAATCCAAAGCCCTTAATGAACCCAACGGCAGGATGTTCATCCCTATACCGGTTGACAACTGTAATTTTAAGAATATCACGGTTGACGTCCGCCCAAACAAGGCCTTGATCCTGATTCGCAGGTTCGATCAATGAATGAGTTATTAATTGACCATCCAGCGCTTCGATCACGCGTATTTTACTTCCTCTCGATTTTACAATAAAGTCGTTTGGATTTGTTTTAGTAACAGAGAAATTATTAACCACATTATTTTTAACTCTTGCGATTTTCGTAGCGCCATTTTCCGCGACAAGTATACCATCGATATAAGTTCTCTTTACTTTAAATTCCGTCAAATTATTTACAACTATAAAATCAGCGGGATCTCCAATGCGCAATTTTCCAACCTTCAGCTTATAGTGATCAATCGGATGGATGCAAGCTGCCGACAACACTTTGAAAATGTCGAAGCCTTTTGCAAGAGCACGTTTAACCAATAGGTTTATATGTCCATCTTCAAGACTATCGGGATGTTTGTCATCAGAACAAAACATTACATTCTGCCATTGATCAGGAATAAGATCGATTAGTGCTTCGAAATTTTTGGCAGCACTTCCTTCCCGAATAAGTATTTTCATTCCATGGCCAATTTTATCGAGTGCCTCATCGAGAGTGAAACACTCGTGATCGGTACTGATTCCTGCCGCGATATAACGTGCAGCATCGTCTTTTCGCAGACCAGGTGCATGGCCATCCACTACCTTTCTGTATTTTTTGGCAAGATCAATTTTAGCTTTTACAATAGGGTCATCGTTTAAAACACCCGGCCAGTCCATCATCTCTGCCAGGTAATTTATTTCCTTCATCTTAAGGAGCTGCTCTACACCATCAACACTGATAGAAGCCCCTGCCGTTTCAAATGATGTCGCCGGGACACAGCTTGGCGCTCCGAAATAAAATTTGAAAGGGACCTGCTTTCCATT
>JANYDR010000171.1 GCA_025363495.1 Cyclobacteriaceae bacterium
ACGTAAGATTTTTATTGTAAGCCTCCACTGGTGAGAAGGCAAACTGTTCATCTGTACAAACCCCAACAGAAGAAATAATTCCTCCGGGTCTTACAAGATCGGTAGCTAATCGAACAGCTGAATAACTTCCAACAGCCTCCATCACTGCATCAGCACCACGAGCTTGTGTTGCTTCACGGAGTATTTCAAGAGACGACTGGTCTTTTGCATTGATGCCTATTGCTCCAAATTCCATTGCCATTGCCAACCGTTCAGGGACGGTATCAATTGCAAAAATTCTTTCTGCCCCTTGCTCGCGTGCGCCAATGATTGTCATTAATCCCACTGGTCCACAACCGATCACTGCATATGTTTCCTTTGGTTTAATTATTGCCTGTTGGGCGCAGAAATATCCGGTAGATAAAATATCACCCAGCAATAAGCCTTCTTCCAAAGAAATGCCTTCGGGAATTTTAACCAGTGTGCTGTCGGCCAATGGCACGCGCACATATTCTGCCTGTCCGCCCTGAAGTCCTTTCCCCTTTTCAACCCAACCATACAATTGGTTGTGCACACAACGACACGTCAATCCGATCCGACAATAGAAACATTGCCCGCAGCTCGTGGTAAATGGACTCATGACAATATCACCCTTGCGGTGTATGCGCACCTCACTTCCAATTTCTACAATCTCACCTGCAAACTCATGACCCATTGCTGTACCAATATCAATTCCTTTTTCACGTTCATGATATACGTGAAGATCTGAACCGCAAATGGCGCAGACTTTCATTTTTACAATTGCGTCAGAAGCAGAAATGATCTGAGGATCAGGAATGGATTCGTATTGAATGAGTTCGGGACCGTGGAATGTGAGAGACTTCATAGGGGGGCGCCAGTTACCAGGTACGGGTTGCCGGGTGTTTGATGAGCGGTTTAGAAGATACTAGTTGCGAGGGATACGGGTTACATGATACAAGTTGCAGGGCTGGTTAATCATTTACATGTTGGGTTGATTTTGAGAGCTGAAGAGGTTATTCAATTCAAGTTCGATTTTGCCAACGATAAATGAGAAATCTTCAACATGTTCTACAAAATTGAGATGGTTAACATCAATGATCAGCAGTTTGCCCTGCTTGTAGCTTCCGATCCATTCTTCATAATGTTCATTGAGTGTTCTCAGATAATCAAGCTTGATATTATATTCAAATTCACGATTGCGTTTTTGAATCTGCTGAACAAGTTTGGGAATGTCTGCCTTTAAGTAAATCAGCAAGTCAGGAGGCTGAACAAAATTGATCATTGAATTAAAAATATCCAGATAGCTACGATAATCACGGTCGGTAATGTGCCCGCTTTTATGAAGATTAGCAGCGAAGATGTGGGCGTCTTCATAAATAGTCCTGTCCTGTATTATTGTTTTATTGCTGTTTCGGATTTCATGTATCTGATTGAAACGGCTGTTCAAAAAATAAATCTGAAGATGGAATGCCCATCGTGTCATATCCGAATAAAAATCCTTGAGATAAGGATTATGATCAACAGATTCAAATAACGGCGTCCAGTTATAATGTTTGGCTAGCTTTTCAGCAAGGGTGGTTTTCCCCGAACCAATGTTCCCCGCAATGGCAATGTGTTTGAGGTTGTTCATGAAATTCGCGGGCTAATTTAGGAATTAAGCCACAGCTTTAACCCTCGACATTCTTGACAAATAGAAAAACGTTGAAAGCCCGGCTATCAATACACCCAAACACATCAGCGCCTGAACCCAATTAGGTCTGATTACCCACATCGCGCCAAAAAATTGTATAACCAAAATGATATATAGAAAAGTCGCAACTCCCTTGCGGGGCACTTTACTGATAACAAAAGCACCCAATGGAGCAAAGACTGCCACGAACGGTATACATACCAACCACATTTCAAAAGCATCTCTCTGAAAATCTCCTATAACGCCGGCATGCACAAAAAATCCCAGTAATGTTTCTATAGTCATAATAATTACGGAAGATGGAACCGCGACTTTCTCATTGATCTGATAATAAATTGTCATCAGGCAAAATGTAAAAATGTTGATGCCGGTTCCAAAGATGGATGAGATCATTCCTCCAATCAGTCCAAAGAAAATTAATCTCACCATATCCGATCTCGTAAAATTCTGAATAGCGTCAAATACTTCCCGTTTTGGTTTACGGTTTTCGTTCCAGAGTACCAGCCCAAAGCTCAGCCACAATGACACAAAAAATAGCTTGGCTAACGGAGGTGAGATAAGAGGTACGATATAGTATGTTCCGAAAATCAATCCAAAAACACCACCGATGGTAACGTATCGGATATATGTCCATTCTACTTTTATTACAAGTCCAATGATCAGCAAGCTTGCACACGTCATACCAATACTTTGAATAGCAAATGCAAAATTGCGGGCAATGGCTGGCGAAATTTTTAATAATAATGTAAATACCGGATATGCAATGGCCGCACTTCCCTCGGGGCTTGAGCCTGCAATGAACGAACCAAAAATCATTGTAATGACAGCATAGTAATGCTTGAGATACAAATGAAAACTGTCCGTCGATATCATATAATAAGTCCAGTTACTTATTACAATCAGAAAGAAGCATATATACAACCAGGGTAATTTAATTTTTCTCATTTTTTATAAATGAATTTGATCGCTTTCTATACCTTTCGTAAGTAAGTTAGTTAGAAGAATTTAATCTTGTTTACTTTAAAATTCATTAAACCTTTTTAACCAAAAAATTAAAACCATGAAAAATTCAGACGCTGCCGTACTCGGCAATCAAAAAACTATCATCAGCAACCAGAAAACTATCATTACCAACCAGAAAAAACTGCTTGGTAATCAGGGTTCCATCGTTGGTAATCAAAAAAGCATCATGGGCAATCAGAAGGTCATCGTTGGCAATCAGTCCAGTATTATCAGCAATCAAAAGCAAATTGTCGATAATCAGGTTGCTTTAAGTGTACTCTCACAATCACAGGCCTTTATTTTAAACATGGTAAAAAATATGGCCGGACATAAAGAGTCACAACAAAAAACAAACTCGTTCCTTAGTAAACTGAAAACCAAAACACAAAAGTCTCTCACTAAAAAACTATCGGCTCCGAAAGCTCTTTAATTTCCGATAACACTTCATTTGAAACAGGCACGGTAATCTATATGTGCCTGTTTTTTTATTGTCCTTTTTAAATTAACAAACCCCTATTTGTATTGCTGGGTATCCGGATGAAATGTTCGCCAGCTATGCCAAAACTCCTGATACGGTTTTATTCTCTTCAATGACTGCGCTGATGCCGTTAAATCCTTCCCTGAAAAACTATAAGGTTTATCATTGACAAAAAGAGTGTCCTTGCGAATAGAAAATTTTTCAGTTTCCGATGAACGTTCAAATGCGGTGAAACTTTGGTCATCATCTGCAATCGCCAGCACTACGGGAGTACTACCTACTTGATCATTGATGATGCGAACTTCTTTAAGGTTATTCCAATCGTACGCTTTGCTAACACCATTTATACTGATGCCGACAACCCACGACTTATCCTTCCAGGACAAAGTATCTCTTCGCGTTAGCTTTCCCTTGCTTTTGCCACGCTCAAATCTCCCCATTGAATCGTAGCGCGTTCTTGATGCCTGATCTAATTGCATTACTACTGCATTTGGATATAGTTCAAATAATTTAGCAAGAGTAAGCTGGGAGGATTCAACTTCCGGCAATACTTCACCTTTCATTTTTCCAGTGACCGCCTCTCCCGTTGCCTGTCTCCACCAACTTTTGGTTGTGCCGTCTTCAAACATCGCGTTAAAGTGATCCATGCCTACCAATCGAAATTTTTCGGGTTGCCCTTTTACCACCGGCTCGTAAACACGACCTGTTCTACAGACACTGCAATAGGTAACAATCACCGGCTTTCCACCAACAACATCTTGCACCTGATGGTGATAGGTAATAAATCGAAGAGGGTAAGCCTTCACCTCACCATTGCTTACAACACTTACGACAATGCTCGTATCTCCCAGCGCATTTTCACCATTGGGTTTGAAAGTGAGCACTGATGGCTGTGAGAACATGCTGTCGGCTGACATTTCGAAATTAAATTCGTATATCGTTATAACCGGCAATAACAGTATCAGAGCAGGAATCCATTTGTACTTGCTGTGCTTAAAAGTATCTCTGGCTCCGATTATAATCATCAAACCAAAAAGTATTCTAAAATACCAACGGTATGAATACAGAAAATAAGCTACATCCAGACTGTCCATGCGCTGACTTCCCGGCATGGGCATAATGAAATAGACGTTAAGGATTTCAAATAATGTTATCCCGGCAACACCAATGTAAAAGAGCTTTTTCATTTAATTGTTATTTAACCTGTTATAAAAATACGGTTATAGTTTCAGTTTTTTCTCCGCCAATTCTGTCCCAAGGATTCGCGATTTAATCTTAGCAAATGCCGTTTCACGCGCAGTCGAAACATCATCTGCAAAAGGAGAAAAACCACAATCATCTGTAGTTCCAAGACGATTAATTGGAATCATCTCCGAGGCTTCAAGAATCAAATCACGCACTTCTTCCGGAGTTTCGACCCTAGGGCTAAGCACATTGGTGACACCGATAAAAATTTTCTGGTCGGGCTTGGAGAATTGCTTGATCGCTTTTAACGTAGTCGCTTTATCTTTCTCTGCTGCATATTCAAGATAAAAATTACCTGCATGCAGTTCAAATAAATCCGGAAGCAATTCTGAGTAAGGGATGTCCGCACTATGTGTAGAGTCGTGGTCTCCGCCCGGACAAGTATGCACTCCTATTTTTTTTCGTTCCGCTTCTGTAAATCTGTCGAGTACCTGATTATTAAGATTCACAAACATCTTCAGCAATCCTTTTGAAGGATCAAGTTTAAGTGCTAATCGTGCCTCCGTAAAATCGATTTGTACGTTATATGCACCGCTTTGAAGACATCTTCTGATATCAGCCTCACCTTCATTGATCAAATCAGCGATAAATTGCTCTCTCGAATAGCCAGGAATTCCTTCTTGAGGATAAAGCAAACTGATAGCGGATGACGAAATAACCGCCTGCTTAACGGGAAGATTTGTAAGCGATTTTGCTTTTTGAAAATAGCTACTGGCATACGTATTGTAACGAAATGGACCTGACGTGAGCTTCGGTAGCTGGCGTGTGTGTCCATCGGCGAACGGGATAACTACGCCTTCTGCTGCCAGATTTTTTAAACCGCTGATCGGATATGTAGCAAAGCTTGGTTTCGATTGCTCGCCATCGGTAATAACTGGCGAACCGGTTTGTTCAAACAAATTGATTGTTTCTTTTATCGCTTTATCGGTCAGGGAGGATAATTCACTCTCTTTGATCTGTCCGTTTGCAAAAGCACCCATGGCCTCAATTAAATAAGCTGGTCTTGGTATACTGCCTACTGGTTCCGTTGAAATTTTCATCGTATTAATATTTTAGTTTTTTCTCTATTTATAAAGATCAAAATGGATATAGCCTTCTTCCGCACGTTGTTTTCCCCTCTTCACATAAAGCTCGCGGTCTTGCGGTGCCCATGTCGCTAGTCCATCAACATAGCGGTTATACATGCAGAAAGCTGCAGCAATCAAAACAGTATCATGAATTTCAAGATCGGTTGCGCCAAGATTTTTGGCCTTTGCAATCTGATCCTTTGTAACATTCTTTCCGCCTTTTTGGACACTGCCGGCAATGCTCAACAATGCTTTCAACTTTTCGGAGATAGACGCAGATTCATAGTCCTTTTTTATCCCGTCAATAAATGACATGTCACATTCCATGTAATGCTGTGCAATACCACCGTGCGCATTCTGACAAAAGAAGCAATCGTTCAAAGACGAAACGTAGGTAGCAATCAATTCACGTTCTCCGCGAGTGAGTGAATTTTCACTTCGCAATAAAATTTCTGCCAACTCATTCAATGGTTTGGCTGTTTCGGGTCGATAGGCCATCGGGCCGCGTATACCAGGAAGCCCTTCAGGTAAATTAATGTGTGCCATAATTTTAAGTGGTTAATCAGAGGTTTGATTTTTATTTCTTCTTGAGATGATCATAGCCATTTGGCGATCGCTGGTACCCAACTGCAATACGCTCGGCAAGTCCTTTATAAAAATTAGGATCGCCGGGCGCTACGGTGGAAAGACCATCCACGTACCTGTTGTACAGGCAAAAAAGTGCAGCGATCAATACGGTATCATGGATCTCAATATCCGTTGCTCCGGCTGCTTTTGCCTTTTCAATTGATTCATTGGTAACAGCTTTTCCGCTTTTTTGAACCTGCGAAGCGATAGTGAGCAGCGCTTTCATCTTTTCGCTGATCAATGCGGAAGAAATATCTTTTTTGATTTTTTCCGTCGTTTCACATTCGCCGAGCAATAAATCAGCGGCAGCAGTGTGGGCCGCTGTACAAAAGCGGCATTCATTTCCATGAGAGACGATCGTTGCAATCAGTTCGCGTTCACCTGTTGTCAGTGTGGATGGACCTCGCAGTAAAATCTGCGTAAGATCACGTATGGGCTGGGCAGAATCTTTTCGATATTCGAGCAAACCTGTAATGCCAGGTAAGTGCTCTTCTACAGTTATGTAAGGCATAATTGATAAGAGTTATTGATCAGTCCTTCGACAATTGTCATAAGACTATTTTAAATGGAAATGTTATTGATAAGAGACTAATCGAAATCTGTAAGGAATGCCAGACGACATGACAAAATTGACAATCGGTCAATTCTTCGTCATACGAAAATGTTCCTGAAAAGAAAGATTAGATAGAGAACAACCGCTCCGGCGGATGGATAATGGATGGGTAAAAAGAAGAATTGAAAATCCTGACAGGAGATTCCTGCGGGATGTCTCTTCCCCAACCAAAGGCTAAATGATCGATGGAAAAAACCGGGGAAAAATAATCTTTACCAAAATCAGAGAATGATTTAGTATTTGTGTGGTTATCCACTGGCTTATCAGTAAATGTTGTAACATAACTTGTCAACGCCTGTTGAATATGTTTGCTCTGCTGATCTTTAACACAGACAATAAGAAGTGTATCACTCAAAAGTCGTTGCTTGACTAACCTGTAAAATTCTCCTTTGTATTGAAATTGTCCATTTACACGTTCAAAAGCGGGAGAATCAAAACTGTAAGGAATGGCTACGGGAATTTTTAATGTGATGGTTTCTGAATCAGTATAATTTTCAGAATCTAATTTCTGAATCATTTCCTGCGTGTTCCGATACTCGAGCCCAATAAATAGTCCATAGTATCCCATCACGTTGAGAAGAATTAAAACTATGAACAGGATCGAAAAAAGTCTCTTCACTCTTTGCGTTAAATAGCCGACGAATCTAACTTAATTTTTTGATTCTCCAAAAAAAACGGGTTACATCAGTCCTCTCGAAAGAACAAAATTGCGTGAATTGCAGATTCTTTATTAATTCTGATCTTCGCGCTATGAGAAATGGGTGGGTAGCTATTTTTTGTTGGCTGTTGATGGTGTCTTGCGAAAATGAAAAAGAAGACCGTTGTGCGTTCGTCCCGGAGACGTCAACAGCTAAAATTGATTTAACATTTGAATCGCTCGAGGATTCGGTCCTTTCGATAAAAAGTAAAACTCACCTGGTAAGATTTCTGGATAACCACAAGGAGTTGCGCGACTTGTTTCTTAATCGCTCCGCGTACCCGAGCGATTCAGCTTTCATTAATGGACTTTATGAAACCTTTACCAATCCACACCTTGATACATTGCTGATGGAAACACATCGCGTATTTGGAAATGGTGTTGTGCTCAAATCCGAATTTGAGAAAGCTTTTGCCAACCTGCGATACTATTATCCGGGCTTTCAAGTCCCCAAAGTGCAAACCGTCATAACTGGCTTCGCGGGAGGAAGTGATCTGATGGTAACAGATTCTCTTGTGATTATTGGCCTTGATTATTTTTTGGGTGACGGAGCAAAATACCGGCCTCACGATATGTATCAGTATATGCTCAGGAGGTATAACAAACATTTTATCGTTCCTTCTGTCGTGCTCCTAACCGGAATTGACAGCCGGTATAACAAGATCAACGCGGGTGATAAAACTGCCCTTGCCGATATGATCTCGTATGGAAAGGCCTATTATTTCACAAAGCAGATGCTTCCCTGTACCCCGGACAGCGTGCTAATCGGGTACACTCAAAAAGAAATGAAAGGGTCACGTGAAAATGAAAACCTTATCTGGTCGCGTTTTGTGGAAGATCAGGTTTTATTTTCGACCAGCCATCTTATAAAGCAGAAATACATTGCCGAAAGACCAAAGACAATTGAAGTGGGGGAAGAATGTCCGGGAAGAATAGGTACGTGGGTAGGCTGGCAGATTGTGAAGAAGTATATGGAAACCCATCACGAGGTTACGCTTCAGCAGTTGATGGAGGTGCAGAATGCTTCTCAGCTGTTTAAAGAATCAGGGTATAGGCCACAGGTTGTGAAAGTGCCGGGGAAAGAAAAAGTTTGAATGCGTTTCCA
>JANYDR010000186.1 GCA_025363495.1 Cyclobacteriaceae bacterium
TCAAATTTTGAGAATAAATTAACCGAAGCAAAGCAACTCACAGACTTTCTTGATCATTTAAATAAAATAGACGAGTTACATCTTATAGGGAAGGAATTTATGCGACGTCAGCCATTTTCTAGTTGGTATAATTTTATAGGCAGCGCAACGGTTGTGTCGAAAGTATATTAAAATCCGAAGCCGCCTTTGAGTTTTTGTTTACATCTGATCTTGTTATCTAAATTTTTATGGAAATCACCTGTATAAAGCATCGTTGATTAAATTCTATTCGCATGAAAATATTCGTTGTCGCCTACTTTGTTCTAATGACTTTATTCACGAGATCAAGTGGTCAGATTCCAAGAGACGTGCCAATCAGGGACACCACGATTTCGATTTACACAAGAGCAATTCTAGACTTAAGCAATTACAGGAACGCAAAAGGGAACAATGCAACGATTTATTTGGAAGCTGATTATGGAATTACGGCAGACCTGCATAGAGACAAGATTGATAAATACAACGTTGTGCTAATAACTTGGGAGAATCAGAAAGAAATTTATATTCGAAATAACAATCATCTCACACACACAAAGATTTTTCCAGCAGAAATAAAAAAGGGAAATATTGTCATTACGATAACGCCGTATGCTGGAGCAAGGAAAGGGAAGCATTACACGCTTTCAGTTGGTGATGGTTATAATGTGATTTATGAGTTCAATTGTGAAACAAAACGCTATGACCTTTTAAGGGTGGAAGAGTGGGGAATCTAGGCTTTACTTATGGACAATCGATACTTCTTCCTTTTATTGACGTGTATCAATCTGGCATCATTTTGTTGCTTGGGACAAACTGAAATAAGCGGAAAGTATATTCTGAAGAATGGGTCTGAAAGAAATTATATTCTATTAAATGCCGACAACCGCTTCAAATTTGCGTACCTCCGAGACATACAATGGGATTTTGCCTGCGGGCAATATGAGAGGAAGGGTGACTCGATATTATTTCACTACACCTCAGACATGTTTGATCTTCAATGCAATAATGAAAGAATGAACTATTCCGATACATCAGGCGTATTCACAGAAACAATTGACAAGAGGTTCAGACCAATAACCGCTCTTCTTTTAAAGCGACGAATAATGACAATTAAAACCGGAAACATTCAAGAACCCGAAACGGTTGAACTATGGAGGTCTTACTATGTAAAGAGAAAGGAAAAGAAGACTCCGTAGTAATCTGTTTTTTGTTAAAAGCACTAATGCAAAAAATCTATACCGAGTTGCTTTTCAGAATCCAAGAACGTTCTTTAAGTTGGTCATATCTTTACTGAGTTTACTTTCAACCACCTTAGCGTACACCTGGGTCGTTGTTATCTTGGAATGACCGAGCATCTTGCTCACAGATTCAATTGGTACTCCATTGGTCAATGTAATGGTAGTGGCGAATGTATGTCTTGCCAAATGAAAAGTCATATTCTTTTTAATAGAGCACAGATCGCCGACCTCCTTTAAGCATGCGTTAAGCTTTTGATTTGATATGAAAGGAAACAATGTCCCTTTCGCGAGAGCGCGGACATCACCTTTATACTTGTCAATGATTTCAAGAGCCTTCGGAAGCAACGGGACTTTTACGGCGGTACTGGTTTTCTTCCGGCTCGTTATTATCCAGAACTCACCATCAATGCCAATTGCCACGCTCATGGGAGTCAAACGCATTACATCGATGTAAGCAAGGCCAGTATAACAACTGAATACAAAAAGATCACGAACCCAACTGATCCTATCAATTGAAATCTCTTTCGCTTCAATGGCCGCTAGTTCTTTTTCACTCAGAAATCCTCGCTCTACCTTATCAAACCGACCCAAATCGAACCGCTGCATATGTTACAAGTTGATGCTGATCAATAACTTATAACGAGCGAGGTGAACCGAATGGCTGTCCCAAATTGGTTCACCTTCCAGTTCTCAGAACTGATGAATTTGTATGTTATTGATTGGTTGCTGGGAAATAAAAAAGCCCGCAAATCGTAAGATTTACGGGCCTATGTTCATACTTGTTACGTATGATGTCGGGGCGGCAGGATTCGAACCTACGACCTTGGCGCCTTAAAGCGCCACGCAATACTTGACTACTTTGCTTTTAAATCAGATAAAAATCTGGAGGCACCTCGCTTCTTGATTTTATTCTCCAATTCAATGGCCAATCTTCTGGTAGACAATTCCTGAAACCAAACTACACGCCACGGAATACCTCCTTTAATTGATGAAGTTTCGCCGGAGTTATGCTCAGTTAATCGATTCTCAAGATCCTGTGAATGACCAGTATAATATTTTGAGATGGTATCGCTAAAAAGAATGTAGGTCTTGAACATAAAAAAAGCTTCTCTGTGAAGAGAAGCTAGTTGTTAAAATGTCGGGGCGGCAGGATTCGAACCTACGACCTCCTGGTCCCAAACCAGGCGCGATACCGGACTACGCTACGCCCCGAACTACTATCCAAATTCAGCGTAGAATAAATTTGGAGGCGCGAAGATATTAATACTTATCGTAAGCGCAACACTTGCAAAATTAAATGTGATCCGGCAGGGAATCGAACCCCGAACCGTCAGCTTAGAAGGCTGATGCTCTATCCAATTGAGCTACCGGACCCTGGAAAAAAATGCCCCGATGAATCGGGGCGAACTGCGGAGGGGGGGGGATTCGAACCCCCGGTACAGTTTAACCCGTACGACAGTTTAGCAAACTGTTAGTTTAAGCCACTCACCCACCCCTCCTTAAAGAGTCGGCAAATATAGCCTAACCTCGCAATTATACCATTGAGTATGCAAAAAAGAGCGGAATAGCGAAGGAACTTGATCCGGCACTTCAATCGAAGGAACTTTCAGTCATTACATTTCCCCCACAGTGGCGCAATCATCAATCCTATAACTATCTGATTCATAAAATCAATAAATCATCAGATTTTCCCCTTGGGGCAAATATGAAGGGAGATTGTTGCGATCCACGTCAATTAGCAATTTCTTTAAACTCCGTACCTGATGGCATGGAATAATAAGGCATGATAGCAGAGGTACCAGCATCGATCGCAGCCTTGAATGGAATCAAATTATTCTCAAACATTTTTCCAGGAAAAATTTCACTTTTACCCCACGGGAAATGCGGGTCTTGTCCACCCTTACCAGCTCCGCCGCCTGGAAAATGTTTGGTTGTCATAGCAACAGAAGTGTTGCTTAAGCTCGTTCCCTGAAATCCGAGAACAATTTCACGAATCATACTGGCAGCCCATTCAGCATTCTCACCAAATGTGCCGTCGACTCTTTGCCACCGTGGCTCAGTTGATAAATCAGCCATGTGCATATCCTTTTCGCAACCCGACAGCGGCCCACTCCTTCCGTGCGATGTCGGCAAACTCCCGTGTCAACTTCAAATCTTTCATGGCAGATAAACCCAGTTCGCCTGGCCATACGGAGAAAGCAGTTTGACCCAGTGTTGTACCCAGAGCGACATTGCTATTAATATGATTGCGTGGATTGGAAGCAACGATAGCAGGAATACCTAACGGGGTACTTTCACAAAGTGCCTGAAGCTTATTCGACCATTCTGCAATGATCCGTGGACTTGTGTTGACACGAAGAATAAAATGCCTGAGATGAAATTCTTTAACACCTCGTGTTGTGCCGGCGGAATTCATGATCTGATACGGCAACGGCTGTCGCGTAAACATATTCATGTCAGTCACATTATCATCTTCGTTAAAATCACTCGTTATCGGATCCTGATTTTTTGGCTTTTCAAATGCCCAATCATTTTTCAATCTCGTGGTGCTGATGAGCATAAAGCCCACCTTCTCCTCCACCGACATTTTTGAGAGCAGATCGTTACCTCTTTCTTCAGGAGACAACCTCCAGTCCTCATACTTATCCAATTTTCCATTCTTGTTGAGGTCCCTAAATTTCAATCCGTCATTTTCTACAAGTTTGGAAGATCTCATCCCTAGTATGGGTTGTTTAATTTTTGATCTCTCTTCATGCTTATATGAAGTTAGAATCAATACAAATGGAAAAGCTGTAAGTATGAGTGGAATTAAGTTTTTCATATTTATGGTTCTCTTTGGGGTTTACTTAAAATTATATCACCTTAATTTCAACTCTTACTCTTATTATCGACGTCATTAAATCAGCCAAGCTTTTGCATCGACGTTTCACGCAAAGAGCGCAAAAGGAAATGCGCAAAGGACGCTAAGGAAAAGATCTGCCTTTTGCGATTCTTTGCGGCCTAACTTTGCGGCCTTTGCGTGAAACCGCCGAGCACTTTCACCACCTTATTGACATTGTTCTGTTACAAACGCGACTTATTCAACCCCACACAGTTATTAGGATGCAAATCCACATAAGACACCCTATTAGAATCACAGATTTTTCATTTTTCCGGATAATCGTTCTAATTTTACCCCATGGTTTGGTTCCGTCAATTCAGTTGGGTCGAGATTGTCATTGTTCTCTCATTTCTGGCTTTCTATGGATTTTACCTCGTCCGGGTTATCCGAATCAGTCGTATCTTAAATACACCCTACTCCTCCGTTTTCGCAAAGCTGGTGCTGCGGACGCTCTTTTTAGCACTTACCATTATAGCGTTCCTTGGACCCTCTTTTGGGGATTCAAAAAAAGAAATCAAATCCGTCGGCAAGGACATTATGATATGCGTTGATCTTTCGAAGTCGATGGATGCCTTTGATATTCAACCCAGTCGCCTGGAGAAGATAAAATTTGAACTTAAAAAGGTCGTTGAGGCTTTTAATTCAGATAGAATAGGAGTCATAATCTTTTCATCCGAGGCGTTTATGCAGTGCCCTCTCACGTACGATCAGAACGCGCTTGATTTGTTTATCGAAACGATGAATACAAGCCTGGTGCCTTCATCGGGTACGGACTTCGGGCCTCCACTCCAGATGGCCCTTCAAAAGCTTCAGGACCAGGAGGGTAGTCCGCGTACGAATCAAAAATCAAAAGTGATCATTCTGATAAGCGATGGAGAAGATTTTGGTGAGGAGACCGGAAAAATTGCCAAGGACATTGAGGACGGGGGCATTAAACTTTTTACCCTTGGCATCGGTACAGAGCGGGGAAGTCAGATCTATGCCGGAAGAGGTTACAAAATGGATCAGCAGGGAAATACGGTTGTATCAAAACTCAATTCTACTTCGTTAAAGAAGTTGGCCAACCAAACCAGTGGTCAGTATTTTGAAATCACAGACTACAGCAACGACGTGTCAAGGTTGATAAGTACCATTAGTAAAATTGAAGGTGAAACCCGCGACGCACGACTCATTGACGTGTCGGCTAACCGGTATTTTTATTTTTTAGTAGGAGCACTGATATTGCTGATTCTGGATATAGTTTTGAGTGTTAGAACAGTGAGTATATGATAAAGTACGGGATATTCTTACTTCTCCTGATGTTCATTGACCCGGGCAAAATTGGGAAAGTGAACTCTGCAAAATCGGAAGCCAAAAAAGCTTACCTGGCAGGAGATTATAAAAATGCAATTGCCCAGTACAAACTTCTGGATTCACTTGGGGTGAAAGAAGATGAAGTGACGATGAATCTCGCTCACTCCTACTTTCATCTTAACGATACTGTCAATGCACAGAGCAACTATCAGTCACTTACCACCAGTGCAAATCCGAAATTCAGATCATTAGCCGACCAGCAACTGGGAGTTCTTGCCAATCGCAACGGAAAATTTGAAGAAGCCCTTACTGATTTTAAAAGCGCTTTGAAAGCTGATCCAACGAATGAAGAGGCCAGATATAACTATGAAATGGTGAAAAAGAAGCTGGAAGAGAAGAAGAAACAGGAAGAACAGCAGAAGCAACAAAACAAGGACGAGAAAAAAGACGATCAGAAAAAAGAAAAAAAGGATCAATTAGATAATAAGGATAAGAAAGAAGATAAGGACAAGAAGGATAACAAAGACAAGAAGGATAAAGAAGATCAGAAGAAGGACGAAAAGGATAAAAAAGACAAAGATCAAAAAGATAAAGATCAGAAGGACAAGGACCAGAAGGATAAAGAACAGAAAGAGAAAGACCAAAAGGAAAATAAAGACAAGGACCCTAAGGATAAGAAAGACACCCCTCCTTCAACTTCCGATAAATTAAAAGATATGAAGATGAGTGAGGACAAGGCAAAGATGGTGCTGGAGGCAATGAAAAATCAGGAAGTCCAGTATCTGCAACAAAATAAACGGAAGGCTACGAAACCGAAGAGTAAGGGGAAACCGGATTGGTAGG
>JANYDR010000215.1 GCA_025363495.1 Cyclobacteriaceae bacterium
GCATTCAGAACTCTAACCATAATAGACATTGGTATCTCAGAAGACAGAATGAAGAAAAATCTCCAATCTGTAAGAACTATATTAGACAACCTTAACATCAAAGCGCCGATTGATGGTCAGCTTTCAATGGGTCACTGGGAAATAGGGCAGGCGGTTACTCTCGGTCAGCGACTTGGACAGGTTGATATTGTAGGTCAGTATAAGGTGCGTGTTCCGATTGACGAATTGTATCTTCCAAGGATTACCACCGGTCTTCATGCCACGACTGACTTTGCGGGAAAGACGTATAATCTTTCTATTACATATGTATACCCAAACATCACTAATGGACGTTTTGAAGTCGACATGAACTTTGCCGATGGAGAAACTCCACCTGGGCTGCGTCGCGGACTATCGCTTCGCATGCGTATCGAATTGGGACAGTCTTCCGAAGAGCTTTTGCTTCCTATGGGCGGCTTCTATAAAGATACTGGTGGTAACTGGGTGTTCATCCTGGATGGTGAAAACAGGGCCATACGACGTGACATAAAGCTTGGAAGGAAGATGGGTAGTGAGTACTTTGAGGTACTGGAAGGTCTGAAACCAGGCGAGAAGGTGATTACTTCTTCGTATGAGAACTTTGGAACCAACGAAGTTTTAATTCTCAAATAATGCAACTATTTGATCACGAAAGCGTCTAATGATCTGTAACCAATCGAAAGAATAACAGTATTTATTAAAACTTTTTGCAATTAACCGACATCTAACCTCAAACTACTTTAATTATGATACGATTAAAAAACCTTGAAAAAGTCTATACGACGGAAGAAGTAGAGACAACCGCTCTCAACAGCATTAACCTTGAGATCAAGGATGGTGAATTTGTGGCGATCATGGGACCATCAGGATGTGGAAAGTCCACATTGCTGAATATCTTAGGTTTACTCGACAATCCTTCAGGTGGTGAATATCATTTTGGGGATCACGAGGTAGCTAAATACAGCGAGCGTCAGCGTGCACAATTGAGAAAAGGCTCAATCGGATTCGTATTCCAGAGTTTTAATCTGATCGACGAGCTTACAGTTTTTGAAAATGTTGAGCTTCCTTTATTATATATGAAAGTTCCTGCATCCGAAAGAAAGACAAGAGTGGAAGCAGTGTTGGAGAGGATGAACATCATGCACCGTCGCAATCACTTCCCACAGCAGTTATCAGGTGGACAGCAGCAACGTGTGGCGATCTCACGTGCTATCGTAGCGAAACCAAAGGTGATACTCGCCGATGAGCCTACTGGTAATTTGGACTCTGCAAACGGTGAAGAAGTAATGAAGCTGCTTTCTCAATTGAATGAAGAGGGAACAACGATCGTGATGGTAACACACTCACCATACGATGCTAACTATGCTCACCGCATTGTTAACCTGTTCGACGGTAAAGTAGTAACAGAAAATATTAAAGAGCATTTTCACGTTTAGACAACTGTCTAATAAAAAGATTTCAAGATCACTGCGTCTTGAATGCGTTCTTCATAGTTTAGGTTTAGGTTAGAATGAGACCCGCACTATCCGTAATTGGATTGGTGTGGGTTTCGTCATTATTGTCATTTGACAGTTCACAAAAGGCAATTGACAAAACGATTTGTTTGTTCGACTCTTTGTCAACTGAATAATTTGTCAACTGTCAACTCATAGTATTAATGTACACAAGTGTACGGGAGGCTGTTCACCACCGTACATTTTCTTTAAGTAATTACTGTTATCACTTGTTTTAGGTTGGCATAGATTTTGGCCCTGTGATGCAACCCTGGAGAGTCTTTTCCTGTCTTTTGAGTAACTCATAGTTTATAATTCATTCCATGATTAAAAATTACCTACTGATCACCTTTCGAAGTCTGATGAAGAACAAGTTGTTCATATTCATCAATATATTCGGAATGGGTATTTCGATTGCCTGCTGTATTGTCTCCTACTTCAATTACGATTACAACGTAAGCTTTGATTCGAATCACTTACAGGCTCCAACTATTTACAGGATTGGCAGCAACCGGGTTTTTCAAAATGAAGCTAAAGAATATGGATTTGTTCCTATTGCTCTCGGTAATGCCATCCGCCAAAATGTACCTGATGTTAAAGAGGTAGTGAGGTACTCCCGTGAAAATAGTAATCTTCGCGTTGGCACTGATCTGTTTCAACAGCAAATGTCTTATGTTGATCCCTCATTTTTTAAACTTTTTACCTATGAGTTTATTGAAGGCAACGGTGAATTAAAAGATAAGAGCCAGGTATGCATCAGTGATCAATTAGCCCGGAAATATTTCAATACAGCAAATGCTCTAGGTAAGCCGATAACACAAATCCTTGACAGTGGAAGGACAAAAGAGTACACCGTATCGGGAGTCTATAAAACGCAGCCGGATAATTCGAGCTTTAATGATAAAATATTCTCACTCTATGACAATCTCTTTGTAGCCGACCATGAACTACAAGAGAACAGCTGGCGTGTTCGCAACACCCTTTTTATTCAGGTGACGGATCCTTCCCGCATCAAAGCGATCGCGGAGCAAATCAAACCATACACGGAGAACAATAATAAGATACGCGAGGATTTTATTATTAAGGACTGGGTGATAGAATCTTTTGTCGGCATGGCAGTAAGAGATGGATACAGTGATAAGCCAGGAACCTGGACGCATAGCGGCTCACCGATGGCAGCAGTAGTAGGCATCGGAATTATGGGGATTTTTGTTTTACTGATCGCTTGTTTTAACCTTACTAATACCGCCGTTGCTATGTAAGCCTTCGATGAAGTACGTCTTTACGGAGCTGTTGGGTTGAGATAATTTTGTTGTCAAAAGTTAAACCAAACCATTATGGCAACAAAATTAGAAAAGCAGGAATCAATGTTTTCC
>JANYDR010000278.1 GCA_025363495.1 Cyclobacteriaceae bacterium
TCCTGTTACCTGTGGATAGATTATAATTTCTTCCTTGCTATTGATATCCATTTGGGCAATTTGCGCCTTCCAGAATTTATCGTCATTGATAAACTGAATCATTTCCATCAGGTTTTGTCCTTCTTCGAATTTCATCAGGTCCCCTTTCTCCGAAAGTTGTTTCACATACCTTCCGCTGATTACCATTACTCTTGAAGTAAATTTCTCAGATACCCCCATAATAATTCCTTCCTCTGATATGTAGGCATCTGGAGCATCCTCCTGGACAATTCTCGCAATCGGTCTTCTCAGCTCAACACTTACAATCAAATTACCTTTATGATCTCCGTACAACTCAGCTTCTTTTATATGCTTATCGTATTTAAGTTTCTTTTCAATGGCTTTGAGATTGATCCGTTCTATGCTTGTTCCTTTTATCGATTGTCCGCTTGTTTCCACGAGATGAAGAATGTCCGCTTCATCCAGAAAATGGTTATCGCTGATGTTCTCGATCTCAACAACAACATCCTTGCACAGCGCACCGCCTTGTTTCCTTTCACTGAAAGCAATCAGGAACGACAGTCCGATAAGCGCAGCCGCGATCTTAAACTCTTTCCGAATCGTCCAGTTAATCTTCATATTTCTTTGTCAACATATCTTTAATTGGCTTCACAAACGTATCAATGTCTCCCGCCCCAACAGTTGCGATAATCTCGCTATCCAATGATTCAAGTTTCGATAGCAAATCTTTTTTACTACTTCTTATCTTATTCACACTGGTAACATCCTTAAAAATCATGTCTGATGTAACTCCCAGAATAGGAAGCTCGCGAGCAGGATAAATGTCCATCATCACTAATGTATCCGCCAGACTTAAGCTCTTCGCAAAACCCTCCGCAAAATCACGTGTGCGTGTATAGAGATGAGGTTGAAAAATCACCGTGATCTTCTTGTCGGGATAAAGCGCTTTCAAGGATTTCAGGAACGCTTCAATCTCCGCTGGATGATGAGCGTAGTCATCAATGAATATGCATTTCTTACTCCTGAAAACATATTCGAACCTTCTCTTCACTCCTTTAAATGAAGCCAATGCTTTTTTGATCGTGTGATCGTCAACTCCCACTTGCTTCGCTGCCACACTGGCGGCAATTGCATTTTCCACATTATGAAAACCAGGGACGCCAAGCTGAATATTTTCAATCTTCATGTCAGTGCCATGAAGATCGAATGTAAAAAAGCCACCCGTGGTGGTTAGACTACTGGCAAAAAATTGTCCCTGATTAATACTATAAGTTTTTTTACTAATTTTTGTGTTAGCGTCAGCCAACGACTCAACTGATTTATGAATAATCAGTGTTCCATTCTCCTTGATCTGCTTGATAAAATCCCTGAACGAAATCAGCATGCTTGCATGATCACCATAAATATCCAGGTGATCAGGATCTGCTGAGGTTACAATGGCAACATCCGGAAACAAACACAGAAAAGAGCGATCGAATTCGTCCGCCTCGGCAACGACGATTGTATCTTTATTTACCTCTCCGTTCATCACCAGGTTGGAGTCGTAGTTGGTTGTAATACCTCCGAGGAATGCAACCATATCTTTTCCAGCCACTTTGAGAATATGTGCAACCATGGAAGACGTGGTAGTCTTTCCGTGTGTTCCTGCAACAGCGATGGTTTTATAATCCTTCGAGATCAATCCAAGCACCTCGGATCTTTTTAGAATTGTAAATCCTCTGTCCCTCAGGTATAAATATTCCGAATGATCTTTCGGAATTGCCGGCGTAAAAATCACAAGTGTTTTTTCCTTTGTGATATATCCGGGAATAAATTCCACTTTATCATCAAAGTGAAGTTCCATCCCTTCCTCGATCAGTTCATGCGTTAATGGTGTAGGCGTACGATCATAACCAGCCACACGCATCCCCTTGCGTCTGAACCAACGTGCCAGCGCACTCATGCCGATCCCGCCAATGCCTAAAAAATAGATACTATCGTAATCGCTGAACTTCAAGCAAGTAGTTTTTCAATTTCAGTTACAATCTCTTCTGCTGCCTGCGGCTTACCCAGACGAGCAATATTTTCACTCAACTCTTCACAATGTTTTTTGTCGTACAAAAGCTTAATGGTCTCCCGCACCAGTTCCTCTTTAGCCATCATATCTGTTACCAACAGCGCCGCGTTCACATTTACCAACGCCATTGCATTTTTTGTCTGATGGTCTTCCGCAACATTGGGAGAAGGGACCAACACGGATGGTTTCTTTGCCAAACACAACTCGGAAATCGACAACGCCCCTGCCCGTGATACCACTACATCCGCAGCAGCGTATGCCAAGTCCATCTCTTTCAAAAAATCATACAAGCGTACATTTCTTAGGTCCTTGTTGGCTACCTGTATTTTTACATTTTCGTAATAGACCTTTCCAGTCTGCCAGATCAACTGAACATTGGAAGCGATCAATTGATCAAGTCCTGCGAGGATACTTTCATTGATCGTTCTTGCCCCGCCGCTTCCCCCCAATACCAGCAGAGAACGTGCGTTAGAATTAAATCCAAAGTGACCCAATGCTTTGTCACGTTTACTTTCAAGATTGATAATATCTTTTCGTACCGGGTTGCCCGTGAAGTAAACTTTACTCTTTGGAAAATATTTTTCCATATCCGGATAGGCCACACAGATCCTCTGAACTTTATCAGCAAGTTGTTTGTTAGTAAGACCTGCATAGGAATTTTGCTCCTGAATAACAGCCGGTATTTTAAAATGAGTTGCCGCCATCATCATAGGGCCACTTGCATAACCCCCTGTACCAATGGCAACATCAGGCTTAAACTCTTTAACAATACTCCTGGCTTTCCAATAACTTGAGATAAGCTTAAATGGAAATGAAAGATTTGATAACGAAAGGCTTCTTTTAATACCACTGATCCAAAGTCCGATGATCTTATAACCGGCTTCCGGCACACGTGTCATTTCCATTTTACCTTCTGCTCCGACAAAAAGAATTTCCGCGTCTGGATGATGTTCACGAAATGCATTAGCAATGGCAATCGCTGGATACACATGTCCGCCGGTGCCGCCGCCGCTGATAATCAAACGATATGGTTGTTTTGCTGTCAAGCTGCTTTTGCTACTTTACTGTCTTTTCTATCCTTACCTTCTTCACTTACGACTTCTTGTCCCCAGTTTTCTTCTTGTTCACCACGGCTTACGCTCAAAATAATTCCAACAGAAAGTCCGGTGAACACCATCGCCGTACCTCCCATACTTATCAATGGAAGAGGCTGACCGGTTATCGGCCCAAGACCAACAACCACGCCCATATTTACCATCGCCTGGCAGACCAAATCGAAACTCAATCCCGCCGATAGCAATCCTCCAAAGGCTCTTTCAGAATTATAGGCGGCCTTCATACCGCGATGAAGCAAAATCAGATAGAGACATATAACAATGACGCCACCGATCATACCATATTCTTCGATTACTATAGCATATACAAAATCTGAATAGGGATGTGGTAAGATATTTCTCTGATCACTGTTACCGGGACCTTTTCCAAAAACTCCGCCCGTAGCAACAGCTATCCTACCATGCTTTGCCTGGAAAGGAAGTTCAGTACCGTTAACAAAACTTAAAATTCTGTTCTTGGCTGTTTCGCCACGTACACCAAACTTTAATGCTACTCCTCCTGCCAGTATTCCAACCAAAACAAGCATGGCAAGATATTTCACCGGCACCCGACCAATGAACATAATCAGCATACTAGTAGCGAATAATAATATTGCTGTCGATAAGTTCGTAAGTGCAATTAAACCGCAAATCACTCCGCACCAGATCAGCATTGGAATTAACGAGTCCTTTATATCTTCAATATTTTGCTGCTTCTTTGAAAGCATGCTGGCAAGATTGATGATCAATGCAAGGCTGGCAAAATCCGATGGCTGAAAAGAAGAACCAATAATCGGCAATGTGATCCAACGTGCAGCATCATTGATCGTAGTACCGTTTGTAAACGTATAAATCAATAACGGCACACTTATCCATAATGCGAGACGCGAGATTCTTGAATAATATCGATAATCAATTTTATGTGCTATCCACATTGCGCCCAATCCAAGAAATACCATGAACGTATGCTTCACCAAATACCACTCAGGACTTGTCGTGCGTTTGTAGGCGAGTGTTCCAATCGAACTATACACAACAAGAATACTTACCAACGACAATGCAAAAACCACGGCCCAGATGACCGGATCACCTTGCAGGTTTTTGTCTGACCACTCTTTAATCTTCTTCATCGTCTTCTGCTTTTAAGACCTATGCTTTAATTTTCTCAACTTCCTCTTTTGCCTTCAACACAGCTTCCCTGAACTGATTGCCACGATCTTCGTAATTATTAAATAAATCGAAACTTGCGCACGCAGGGGAAAGCAATACTACATCACCCTTCTCTGCAGATTGCAATGCAAGGTGTACCAACTCATTCACGCTCTGGGTCTCTAAAATTTTAGGAACCAGCTTGCCAAAAAATTTCTTTAGCTTTTCATTATCCTTCCCAAGACATATCAGTGTCTTGACTTTTTTCTCAACATCAGCTTTGATCAGATTGTAATCATTTCCTTTATCTATACCTCCGGCAATCCAGACCAATGGTTGATTATAACTTCCCAATGCATAAACAACAGAATCTACGTTAGTAGCTTTAGAATCATTAACAAATTCAACACCGTTGATTGTTGCAACCGACTCCAACCGGTGCGGAGCATTCTTAAATGTTTTTAATCCTTCACGGATCTTCGTGTCAGGAACTTTCGCAAGATGAGCAGCACATACAGCTGCCATTGTATTGACCAGATTATGCGTTCCTTTTAATGTTGTGTCAGCCTGTGCAATTTTGAATGACTTTTTCCCAAACTGGAAAACCATCTTCTTTCCATCAAAATGAGCAGAAGTGATCGCCTCATGGTCAAGTGAGATCTCAACACGATATGCTTCCGTTGAACGCAGTCGTGCTTCCTGACCTGAAATAGCATCGTCAACGAAGTAAACGAAGTAATCTTTGGAAGTCATGTTCTTGATCAATCTGAACTTGCAATTCACATAGTTGGTCATCTTTTTATCATACCGGTCGAGGTGATCAGGGGTGATGTTTAAAAGAATACCGATGTGAGGACGGAATGTCTGTGTGCCATCCAACTGGTAACTGCTGATCTCAACGACATACCAATCAAATTCTTCTGTTGCAACTTTGCGCGCAAGACTTTCACCAACGTTCCCAGCCAACGCTACTTTCTTTTCTGCATTCTTCAGAAGATGATAGATCATCAGCGTGGTAGTGGTCTTTCCGTTGGTACCCGTGATGGCAATCACTTTTCCTTTCAGGTAACGGAAAGCAAACTCAATCTCATCGATGATGAGGATCTTTTTCGATTTTGTTTTTTTAACAATCTCCGCCTTATCGGGAATGCCAGGACTCTTGATTACAAGATTTGCGTTCAGAATTTTATCTTCGCTATGCTTGCCCTCTTCAAATTCAATTCCCGCCAGTTGGAGATCGTTCCTGTATTTATCCTTAAGCTGACCCTGGTCAGAGACAAACACATCGAACCCTTTGGCTTTTGCCAAAAGTGCTGCACCCGTGCCACTCTCTCCTCCCCCTAATATGACTACTCTTTCTGCCATAGAATTAGATCATCTAAGTTTCAATGTTGCTAAACTGAAAATCGCCAACAGTATTCCTACAATCCAGAACCTTGTTACAATCTTGGATTCATGGATATTTTTCTTCTGATAATGATGATGAATCGGTGACATCAGAAAAATCCTTCTGCCTTCACCGTATTTTTTCTTTGTGTACCGGAAATAAGACACCTGCATAATCACAGAAAGACTTTCGACGAGAAAAATCCCACATAAGATGGGTATCATTAATTCCTTGCGGACAGCGAGTGCTACTACAGCAATGATCCCTCCCAGTGTTAGGCTCCCGGTATCTCCCATAAAGACTTGTGCCGGATAAGCGTTGTACCAAAGGAATCCAAGACACGCACCAACAAAGGCAGTACAAAAAATTACTAATTCACCTAAGTTTGGTATGTACATTATGTTCAGATACGAACTAAAGTCAATGCGACCTGATAGATATGCAAAGATGGCAAGAGTCAAACCTATGATTGCTGATGTACCCGCTGCGAGGCCATCAATTCCATCCGTCATGTTAGCTCCATTGGATACAGCCGTAAGAATGACAACAACAGTCAAAACATAAATTATCCAGGTATAATCCTGATCGAGAAATGGAGTAAGGCTATGGTAATCAAACTCATTATCTTTAAGAAAAGGAACCGTCGTCTTCGTTGACTTGATACCTTCATTTGATCTCATAACATCGTCGTTAGCAGATGCTATAACTCCAGAAGCAACGACCGCTCGTTTTTCACGAATAACAACATGCTGATTAAAATAGAGCGTCAATCCTACGATCAACCCAATGATTACTTGCCCCACAATCTTAAACCTACCCGCCAGACCTTCTTTATTTTTCCTAAATACTTTGATGTAATCATCCAGAAATCCAAGAAGTCCGAGTCCAACGGTGGATGTGATCAACAGTACTATGTATACATTGTCAAGCTTGGCCAGTAATAATGTTGGAATAAGAATCGCTGCTATAATTATGATCCCACCCATCGTTGGAGTTCCCTTTTTCTGCATCTGACCTTCCAGTCCAAGATCCCGAATACTTTCACCCACTTGTTTTTTCCGGAGATAGTCGATCAGATTTTTACCAAAAAATATCGTGATGAGCAATGACAAGACTGCCGCTGCACCGGCACGAAATGAGATGTATTGGAATACACCGGCACCGATCAGGTTGAAATGTTTATCGAGATATGTGAATAGGTAGTATAGCATCCTTATTCTCGGTCGTGAAATTTGAAAATTTGAAAATTTGAAAATGGCAGTACTCCCAAAGTGATAAGATTAATCATATAAATATTGAGGCTCTTCATTTTCAAATTTCAATTTTCAAATTCTCAAACTATTTAGTTCGCAAACATTTTCAACATTCTTGACACCACTTCCCTATCATCAAATGGATTCTTAACGCCCTTAACCTCCTGATAC
>JANYDR010000286.1 GCA_025363495.1 Cyclobacteriaceae bacterium
GACAAAACTGAAGAAGAAACCTGAAGAAGTGAAGATGGCTATGACATTCCTTTCTCAAAAAGGGATGATCAATTACAACGCAGCGCTCGGGCTTGTTCAGGTTAAAGAGAAGGCCATGCATTTTTTTGATGCGAAAAAAGGAGAGGCTGATTACGATAATCTAAAAATACATTCTATTACTGATAAGGTTGCCAATGCGACAATCAACTTTCCGAGGAGAAGGATGACGGTAAGAGGTGTTGAAGAGGTAAATGTAAGTGACTCACTGAATGTAATACTTAAGCCAGACAGCAGTACGATTATTATCCTGCAAAACCGTGACATCAAGTTTGATGGTAAGATCACTGCAGGAAATTTTGAAATCAATGGCAAAGAATTCACATTCAAGTATGACAGTTTTTTTATTAGTCTCAATAAAATTGACTCTATTCGTTTTTATGTAACTGAAAAAAATTCGAAAGGACAGACAAGCCGTCGTCGAGTGAATAACGCCATGGTTGGAGCAGACTCCACGGCTTCCGCGGCAGCAGGTCTTGCAACAGGCTCGGGCAAGACACAAGGAACTCTTTACATAAATTTTCCTGATAATAAGTCAGGTAAGATAAAGGTATCTACTTATCCACGATTGGACGCGGCTGCAGGAGGAGTCATTTATTTTGATCGAAGCGAGGTGCTTGACGGTGTCTATGACAGATCGGTCTTTTTTGTAGTGCCTCCTTTTAAGCTTGATAGCCTCAATGATGCAGATCCTGGCTCAATAAATTTTGATGGCACATTTGTCTCCAGTGGCATGTTCCCCAGCTTCAAAGAGAAGCTTCATACTATGCCTGATAAATCATTGGGCTTTACTCATGGCATCCCTCCATCCGGATATCAGCTCTTTAAAGGAGATGGTAAAGTATATGGCGGATTAAATATGGATAATGCCGGACTTCGGGTTGCAGGAAAGATCGATTATCTCGCTGCAACTGTTGAGTCAAATGATTTTGTTTTTTATCCTGATTCTGTAGTGGGAAAAGGAAATGTTGGTGAGTTAAAGGAAAAGCAATTCGGACAGGTATGGTTCCCACAGGTTACTCTGCCGGATTTTGAACTTAACTGGAAACCAAAACAGGATAAGTTCAATCTTAAGAACCTAAAAGGACCATTTAACCTTTATAATACCACGGCCCAATTAGATGGATCTCTGACCGTTTCAAAGACCGGGGTAACGGGCGCAGGTAAGCTAATCACAAGAGGATCAGAAGCAAAATCGGACGAGCTGAGTTTTTCTGCGAAGGATCTTGGTGCGCGTCATGCCAGCTTTCAGGTGAAAACAACCAACCCTGATAAACCCGCGCTGGCGGGTGAAGACATAAGGCTAAAGTTTAATCTTGCCCAGAATTTTGCTGAGATCAGTCCTGAAACAGAAGGTGTCGCGGCAATTGAATTTCCATATGCACAGTTCAAGACATCTATTCCAAAGGCTCGATGGGATCTGAACACACAGAAGATCACGATGACGAAGGACGAGGCAACGGAACTTGAAAATTCTTATTTCTACACCACACGTAAAGAACTTGATTCACTTTCTTTCAATGCTACAAAAGCCGAGTATGATATCAAAGCACAGCAACTTAAAGTAAGTGGCATTCCGTATATTATAGTTGCAGACGCGAAAATCACTCCAGAAAACAATGAGGTACTCATCCTCGAAAATGCAAAGATCGGTCAGTTAAAAAATACAACCATCGTTCTTGATACACTTAACGGATATCACCGTCTTACCAATGGCGTTGTAGATATTGTTTCCCGAAAAGAATTTTCAGGTTACGCGACGTATCAATATGTAAATGCCCTGTCCGATACTTTTGCTATCAAGATGACAGATTTTCATCTTGAGCCGATTTCAGAAGAAGCTAAAGCAAAAAGAAGTAAAACGGCCCCTCATCAACACACAGTTGCAAATGGATCGGTTGATGAAAAATCACGAATTGTATTGGCGCCGCGTATCTTTTACAAAGGAGATATGGTGATGTATGCTTCTAAACCAGCGCTTCAGCTTAAGGGCTATGCAAAACTTGATCTTAAAAAAATAAAGAACTACAATACATGGTTGAAGTATGAACAGAGTGGTGATGAAAAAGACGTATACCTGGATTTTGATAAGGCAGTAACAGAAGAGGGAAGAAAGGCAGAAGCCGGTTTGCATTTTGGGGCAGACAATAGTTTGTATATCACATTTGTATTTGATAAGAAATCTCCCGAAGATGATGACTTTTTCTTACCAAGCGGCTCGCTTTTTTTTGATAAGGAAAGCGGAGAGTTTAAAATAGAAGACCGTCAAAAAGCAGCAGGTGAAAAACTTTCCGGCAAAGTCTTTAACTATAACGAGGAAAAAGATGAAGTCCGTTTTGAAGGCCCAGTAACTTTTTTTAAAGGCTTTAAGGAATTTAATATTACAGCTTCTGCTCTTGGTTCAGGAACCCTGGCAACGAACGAGATAAAAATGAATACGTTCGTTATGGCAGACGTCAATTTGCCTGCACAAGCGTTTCAAATAATGGCTTCGGACCTACAGGCCGTTGTTAAAAACGAAACTGTACCTGAGGGACTTGGAGACCAGACAGAGTTGCTTTACAAAATTGCGGACATTGTTGGTGAACGTGTTGTGAAAGATTATGAGCAACGCTCATTGCAGGCTTATGTCTCACTCGGCACACTACAAGCACTTGCTCGGCCACTCGTCTTTTCAAATGTAAATTTGAAATGGTCGCAGAAGTATAAAAGGATTTATACTTCTGCGACCATTTCAAATTTACATTTGAAAAGACGAGTGGCCGAGCAAGTGCTTGTAGTGTGCCGAGTGAGACATAAGCCTGCAATGAGCGTTGCTCATAATCTTTCACAACACGTTCACC
>JANYDR010000295.1 GCA_025363495.1 Cyclobacteriaceae bacterium
TGGAAAAGTTTGCATTATTATTCCGTGGAGGTCGCGCAGCTGAATCTCCTGGAGAACTTCAAAGGCATACACAGAAATGGTTTGATTGGGTTACACAACTTCAGAAGGAGGGAAAGTACGTTGGAGGTGAGCGACTTCATAAAGGAGGTAAACATAGAGCGGGTGCGAATAAAGCTGTTACGGATGGACCATTTACCGAAGCAAAAGACATTATTGGTGGTTTCTTTATTGTGAATGCGGCCAACTACGAAGAGGCTGTGAAGATTGCGGGTGATTGTCCCGATTTTCCTTATGGTGGAACGGTGGAGATACGGCAGGTGATGAAGATGTAGGGGAAGTTGAAAGTTGAAAGCTTAAAGCTTGGATACGGTTCAATCTATGAGTACGGATAACCAAGAAGAGTAATTGACTCCTAGTTATTCCAGCAAGGATCAACAAAGTCTTTAAAGGAGTGTTGTAACTATCTCTTCCCACTCTTCTTCGAGTGTGATTGATGGAAATTTCCTTCCCACCTTTCTGTACCAATACGATGCGTTTGAATCGTCGCCCTCTTTTCGATGAAGATATGCATGAACCCAGGCTCCATCTTTCGTTTCGATTTCCTGGGCTAGTTGATGAGAGGTGGCCCAGTTTCCCTTGGCATCAAACCATAACGCTTTTAGAAGTGGTGTGAGATTTTCCGGAGGAGTGTCGTGGGATAGAGACTTCTTTAATTCGGATGGTGTCATGAAGGTGTGGATAACTATTAAATTTCAAGGGATACTACTTCGATATTCGACATTCAAAATTCGGTGTTCGACATTTGCATTTAAATTTAAAAATAATGTCGAATGTCCAACGCTGAATGTCGAATATCGAAGTAGTTCGGGGTAAATTAATGACTTACTGTTGAATCCATCGGTGCAGGAATACCCTCCAGATAGCTCTTCATATCATTTAATCCCTGCGTATACCATCCGTCCATCATACCACCCATAAACAACCACCCGACTTTTCCCATCAACCCATTATTATCGCCATCATAAGTCCATGTTAGTGCCGTGCCCTGGCCCTCAGGAGCAATTAAAAAATCGGCATAAGCTTTACCGTCAAATCCTTCAAAGGCAAGTGCATTTCTTATTTTTTGATTTTCAACAGATTCTTCAATCCATTGAGATCCCTTTCCTACTTTCTCCCCGTCCCAACTCATCTTTGCGCCCACACCTGTCTCGGGACCTTCAAATACATAATTGGCGGCTGGATCCATTTTAGCCCACGGTGACCAGCTTTTGAACGATTTAAAACTGTTAAGTTCCCTATACACGGTGGATGGTGGTACATTAATCACAATGGATTTCTCCAGGTGGCCTTTGGCTGGTTGCATTAAAACGACGATACCGCCTATCACAACGATCACCAAAAGGATGATTCCGATAATCTTTAAGACTTTCATACAGGTGGGTTTTAGGGTTGACTGACGAAGTTAAAAAAAGATTCACTAAGCTAACGTTTGCATTTGTGCTAAAAAATCCAAAAATTCGACTCAAATAATCAAACTACTCATGAGCATATTCACTGATTCGAACCGCATCCCTGAGAACTACGGGATCAAAATAACCGCTGGTCTTATTCTTTTCTTTGTTTTCATGAGGATCATTGACCTCCATCATCATGTGGAATTACGCCTTGTTAACCTGGTTATTCTTTCTGTTGGAATTTACTATGCGCTAAAGAAGTTTAAGGAAACGCATGGCAATCATATGAACTACTTCCGGGGTCTTATCACCGGGGTTGCTGCTGCAGCGATAAGTTCATTGCTCTTTGGAATATTTATGTTCTTGTATATGAAATTAGATGCCGGATTGATGCAGTCTATTGTTGACAATGAACCAATGGGCCATTATCTGAATCCTTATATCGCATCTTTCATTGTAGCTCTTGAAGGTTTGTTTTCCGGGATGCTTGTAACATTCCTGTTGATGAACTCAGTGAATACGGATGATGTGAATGATCCGGCGGGAGAAAGCAAATAAAATGGAAGCTTAAAGTTAAAAGCTGAAAGTGTAAAGCTTGGGTACTCTAGCTTTACACTTTCAGCTTTTTGCTTACTTTGCCTTCATTCTGTTATTCTTCGCATTGTGCGCAACTTCTGCGAGCCCCAGTTTCTCCAGTAGTGGTGGAATATACATTCCAAATCTTCCCCGCAGACCTTTCTTTAATCCATACCACCCACCCGCGGGATTTTTTGGTGAACGTCCCCAGGCTTCCACAGTTCCTTCTTTAGCTGGTTTTTGCTCGGCTGATCCAAGCTCCATCCAGTCACCATGTTTCTTAAGCATAGTGTGTAGGTCCTTAATGCATCGGTAATCATATAGGAGTGTTGTCTTACCTACAACGCAAACGAGAACTTCTTTTCCGTCCTTTTCATCTTTATACAATTCGTAGTCGGATGAAAGTGGCGGGGTTTTAAGCTTCCATGGACTTTCCTTAGTTCCTTTTTCCATCTTTTTAGTTTTTAGTATGGTAAATAGATTCAGATTCTTTTTTGAGATCGCTGGCAAATTGTTCAAAGGCCTTGTCGAAGGGGGGAATATATTTCGAGTAAAGTGGAAACATTAATCCACCTATTTTCTCACTCATTGAAAATTGAACGGAAGACTTCCCTAATGGGACGAGAGTATAAATCCGATTGCCCTGACCATCACCCCAGATCAATTTTTTATTGGGTTCAAGTTCTTTCACTTTAAGCTTAAAGGTTCTCTTTGGATCCAGCGTTGATTTCAACTTTATTTTTTCACCTAGAGAAATATCTCCTTCCAGCGAGATTATGGTTGAGTTCCATCTTGGATAATCGTAGGCAGTCGTCAATAATTTCCAGATAATCTCCGGATCGGAATTGATAGTGGTGCTCACTGAAGTTTCACGACTAAAGGTCGTCTTAATTGTTACTGCGTTATTTTGCTGCATGGAATATTAATTTGGGATTTCGTTTTAGACGAACAGTCCCATGTAAACGATAGGATATCAGAGATCTTTTTTCAAATATTCTTCCATCACCGTTCTATTGTGCTGTAAATGATGGAGTTGCAACTCAGATGCATCCGATTCAAACGGGTCAATTCCTTTTACAAGATTCATCCGCAGGTCAAAAAGGTGCTCTTTATCATTATTTGCCGCCGCCCTGACCATTTCAATCTTAGCAGCCTCCTCTTCGAATTTCTGTTGCGGGTTGAAGATCCCGTTTAACTCGGAGCATTGATGGCAGACACCTTGCTTGTTTATCAATGCGCATCGGCCTTCAAAAATCTTAATCATCTTGGCGCGTCCCGTATGCAGATAATATTTGACCATGGCTTCAGTTTGGTCCATGATCACAGCGATCTCAGTTACTTTAAAGTCGTACACTTCCTTTAAAAGCAAGGCAATGTGGTGTTCCAGCGGTATAGATTTGGAGACGCAGGTAAAACAGAATGCGATGTGTTCTTTGATCTCGAAATTCCCATGCGGAGAAGTTTGACGGATATGCATTGATTCCTGAAAGAACAGTGGATTTTTCAATGCCGCTACCTTTGAAAGATCGGTAACATTTTCTGTCCATCGTACCCGTGCCCGCAGATTATCATACGCGAGATTATTGGCAATAGCAAACAGCCAGGTCTTCAACGAAGATTGACCTTTGAAACCAGGGAGCTTATCAGATGCTTTAAGATATGTATCCTGAACAATGTCTTCGGCATCTTCTGCGCAAGCCGTCAAACGCAACAGAAAAGATTTGAGCTGTTTCCGGGATAATTCGAACTCTTTGTTAAAGTCTTTGGGGGACATTTATATTCTGGCTATATGAAATAAAAATGCTTTCCCACAGATTGCACGGATTATCTCAGATCAATCAATCAATAAACATAAATCATGCAGAGGCAGCGAAGTTGCATTAATCTGTACAATCTGTGGGAAAATTCTCTAAATGTAAGATTGCTCATCATTTAACCTCCAGCTCCACAATCGTATCAATATCATTCATCTTCGCTTTCGGGACCATCAGACTCAATCCAAAATCATTCTCCATAAACTTCACCGGGCTCTTATCAGCAAAGAGTTTTGCACTCACTACTTTCTTGCCAAGCTTGGGAAGAGTAAGTGTTTCATCCTGCCAGTTTAATATATGCACATAAATCTTATTTCCTTTTTGAGTCATAACTCCCCATTCACGAGCGCTCAGTGGGCCGCCTCGTGTTCCATAAATTGTTTCTCCGTTGACTTTCGTCCATTCACCCATTTGTTTCAAGAGATCAATATGCTCTGGTTGAATTTTTCCATTGGGCATCGGTCCTACGTTTAACAGGAAGTTTGCTCCATAACCTGCCGATTTCACCAGGTATTGAATAAGTTCTTTATTGGATTTGTTGCTTTTATCCTGCAGGTTGAATCCCCAGCTATTGTTAATTGTCTCGCAGGTTTCTTTTGGCAAGGCACCGATTTTTTGTTCCGGCGAAAATCCGGTGGTGTTATGACCCGGAAGGTCTTTTTCAAACATCTGAAAATCTTCTCCGTCATAAGGAGGGCGATGATGGTTGCTCCCTACGAGTGCGCCGGGCTGAAGCTTATGGATCAGGCTATAAGTTTTATTTAATCGCCAGTCAGCATCTTTTTTATCCCACATACCATCGAACCAGATGCCTGCTATTTCTCCATAGTTGGTGAGAAGCTCCGACAACTGAGTATCCATGTAGTCCAGGTACTTATTCATGTCTCCTTTTTCCTCACGACCGGTCCAGCTTCCTCCGGTATTGCCTCTTGGGAAATAGTCTGGGTTATGCCAGTCAAGCTGGGAATGGTAGAAGAATAATTTGATTCCCTGTTTATGACATTCGTCCGCGAGCATTTTTAAAACATCTTTTCCATAAGGTGTTTTCTTCACTATGTTATAATCCGAGATTTTTGAATCGAACATTGCAAATCCATCATGATGCTTACTGGTGATAGTAATGTATTTCATGCCGGCGTCTTTTGCCATCTGCACCCATACCACTGGATTGAATTCTGTCGGATTAAAGAAGGCGGGGATTTTTTCATACGTCTTAATGGGGATTTGCTGTTGGTTCATTACCCACTCGCCGTCGCCAAGCACACTATATACACCCCAGTGAATAAAAAGTCCAAACTTCGCATCCTGAAACCATTCACGCGATTTCATGTTTTCAGCAGTTGGCTGATAGGTTTGAGCTGAGACACTCAGCATGGTTGTAGTTATGACTATCAACAAAATCTTAATTCGCAAAAGGAATCTTCCAAATAGTGGCGATCCTTGCATCCTGTATCCTGTAACATGCATCGTATTCGGGTTTTAATTAAATTGCGACTATGAAAATTAAGGATTCATTATGAGATACTCATCTATAGACAAAGAACTTTTTATTACGAATCGCAAGCG
>JANYDR010000297.1 GCA_025363495.1 Cyclobacteriaceae bacterium
TTCCTTCCTTGGCACTTGTAAAATGAACAACGTTAATCCCTTCGAGTGGCTAAGGGATGTGCTCATCAGAATTCCAGATTATTCCGTTAACAAACTTGACCTATTGTTGCCAAAAAAGATGTAGTTCGCCGAAGGCTTACAGTTAAGCAACCAGTAGTTATAAAGATTTGTCGACTGAGTTTTCTATATAAAATCAGACATTTTAAATAGCATCATAGTTCCGGAAAAATAAATAAGATAGCCGGAACTTATCCAAAACATTGGAAGACTCTTAATAGGAACGGAAGGTGTTTCTTTCATAAGTCTGAAAAAATAAGCCAGAGAAAAAATAATAGCCACAGCAGCAATCAAAATTTTCTTGTCATGACTTATCCAATCAGGTCCCGTGAAAAGAAGCATATAAACATATGTCACAAGAAGTGAGATAAGAATTACGAAAAATATTCCAGAGCATTTTTCCTGAAACTGAGACCTATATAAGAGTGTAAGAAAAATTATCAAAATAAACATGTAAGCATACTCTGCTCCACTTGATAGGTTTTAATTTTCCACCAAAATGAATTCAACATTCCTATTGTATCAGCGACCAATCCAGCCGCCAATATAAATGCAAGGTTCTGCATGTAGGATTCCTGAGATTTTCGGGTAATCTAATAAACAACAAATGGCAATATTCCCGAAAAGGTTGAGATAACCGCTATCCAAAAAACGTTCGACTCATATTAATTAAACAAAATGATCTTTATCGAACGAACAACAAGTCATGCTCCTTTAATAATATCAACAAAGTCACGGGCTTTCAAAGAAGCGCCACCCACTAGACCACCGTCTACATCGGGACATGAGAATATTTCTTTTGCGTTGTCAGGTTTTACACTTCCACCATATAGTATTGGTATGGCTTGCGCTATGGCTTCACCATATTTAGCGGATAGCTGCTTGCGTATCACTGCATGCATATCCTGAGCCTGTTGAGAAGTTGCCGTTTTTCCAGTTCCAATGGCCCATACTGGTTCGTAAGCGACAACTACTTTTTTTACGGCTTCTTCTGAAAGATGAAAGAGACTTTCTTCAACCTGCGCCCGCACCAGTGCTTCATGAGTTCCCTTTTCACGGATTTCAAGAGGCTCGCCACAGCAAAAAATCGGAATGAGGCTGTGAGCAAGTGCTTTGTCTACCTTCTTCGCAAGCAGTTTTCCGCCTTCACCAAAATACTGGCGTCGTTCGCTATGACCCAGTATAACATAAGGAATTGTCATCGACGCCAGCATTGCCGCTGAAACTTCTCCTGTATATGCACCTGAATCATGTTCACTGCAATTCTGTGCTCCAATAGAAATGGAAGTTTGCAGCACATGATCTTTAGTGACCAGTAAAAACGGAAACGGTACGCACAGGACAATTTTTACATTTCCCGTCACTTCTTTGGTGACATGATTTTTTACTTCAGTAGCAAGCTCTTTTGCCTCCTCCAGTGTCTTATTCATTTTCCAGTTGCCGGCAATGATCTTGGTGCGCATATCTTTTATTAATTTATTTTGTTTCAAATTTAAACAGGTCAGTAGGCTTTTCGCTGGTGAGCCGATAGCTCTTCACCGGTCCCTTATAGGTTATGTGTACAATGTTAGATTGATCAGAATGTATTTCCTGAATTACGGTGTTTGTTACTTCTATACTCTTAAGTTTTTTTACATTTTCAATTTCAAGATAACATATGATAGCGAGGTCTTCTATCTCATGGGCCAGGTAGTTTATCTTCACCGGCTTGCCATCGAGCTTAATTCTTAAATGCTCATTGAGATAATCGCCCACTAATTGATCGGTGGTCTTTCCGTTTTTTGGTTCCAGCAGGTCAAGTGATTCCTGACTTACTTGCTTACGTACGGACAGTTCAAGATCGTCGATGAAGATCCGGGAGATGATCTGCAATGATTTGGTCTTTTCATTATACTCTGCCTCGGTAACCGATACATGAATTGGGTGGGGAAACCATATCAGAAGAAGTTGGATCAGCAGCGTCATAGGTCAAAAGTAAACAGGATTTACTTCATCCTAAACCTTCATTTGTCGGGCGAAAATTTGAACAAAACATTTTCCGCTGATCCCGGGGATTGAATGCACGCAGATCTTCGCGGAATTCCCCGACGTCATAAAGTTCCGCGAAAATCTGCGGGAAATGTCTCGATCATCAAACTCCGCGGCGCTACTTTCAATTATTGATTTTTTCTTTCCGATCTTAGGGCGGAAACATCAACCCCTCGATAAGTAAATGTCCGAGTTTCAACTCTATTTTGTCCTGGGCAAAGATCACATCCTGGATTACAATAATGGCTACGATCATATCCTGTTTGTACTCGCACTGTGTGCCGTTTATATCTTTCGAGACTGGAAACAGATTTTGATTCTTGTCACCGCATTTACAATCGGACATTCGATCACCCTGGCACTATCGACTCTTAACATTATCTCGGTAAACGTATCCCTCATCGAGTTTCTGATACCGCTCACCATCTTCATCACAGCTGTTTCTAATCTTTTCAGGAAGGAAGCAAGCCTCACCCATATCCGGTTACAGGCCAACTACTTCTTTGCTCTTTTCTTTGGCCTTATTCACGGAATGGGCTTTTCCAACTATCTTAAGGCTCTTTTGGGTAAAGATCAGAGCATTCTGACACAGCTTTTTGCCTTCAACATCGGTTTGGAGTTCGGTCAGATAATAATCGTTGGGATTTTTCTCGGTGTTAGTTTTATTGCAGTGGATTTGCTTGGTACCGCAAGAAGAGACTGGAAAATGGTACTATCTTCTGCAATTGCCGGAATCGCTCTTATTTTAATGAAAGACAGATTATTTTAGCTGTTCCAAATCACGTCACATCTTAAAATTGATCATACAAATTACCCACACATGAAGAACGTATTTTTACTCATTGCCCTCCTCTCTTGTAGCACACTGTTTGCACAGGAAACCAAAAAAGAGTGGAAGGGAAAATTCGAGCAGCTTGACCAAATGCTGCCCACTCCAAACGAATATCGGTCGGGCTCCGGCGCGCCGGGGCCAAAGTACTGGCAACAACAGGCAGATTATGTGATCAATGCCGAACTTCATGACGATACACAAAGTATTACCGGATCGGAGACGGTCACCTATCACAATAATTCTCCCGATGCTTTAAAATATATCTGGCTGCAAGTCGATCAGAATATCAACGCCAAGGGAAACAATACCCTCAAAACAGCCAGCACTTCTGTTAAAGATTCGGTCAATACAAAAACAATTGCGTCCAGTCTTGGGCTGTTTGATTTTGACGGTGGATTTAAAATCAAAAGCATAAAGGATGCTTCAGGAAAAAGTCTTCCCTATACCGTCAATCAGACGATGATGCGTGTCGACCTGCTTCAACCAATCCCCGCAGGACAAACATTTTCTTTTTCTGTTGAATGGGCATTCAACATCAATGATCGCATGCTTGGTGCAACTCCAAACGATGGTCGCAGTGGTATGGAATATTTTCCCGAAGATGGAAACTACTCTTACATTATTGCTCAATGGTTTCCCCGCATGTGTGTGTACGATGATGTAGTGGGATGGCAGAATAAACAATTCCTTGGTCAGGGAGAGTTTACATTAACCTTCGGTAACTATGAAGTAAACCTAACTGTTCCATCCGATCACATTGTTGCTGCCACCGGCATGGTTCAAAATCCAAAAGAAGTTCTTTCGGCAACTCAAATAGAGCGCTTCGAAAAAGCAAAAACAACGTTCGATAAGCCAGTTATTATTGCAACACAGGCCGAGGCAATTATCCGTGAAAAAACAAAAGCAAAAGACAAGAAGACATGGAAGTTTAAAGCCGAGAACGTACGCGATTTTGCTTTTGCGACTTCAAGAAAATTCATCTGGGATGCAATGGCGGTAAAGATTGGTGATAAGACTCCATTAGCGATGTCATACTATCCAAAAGAAGGAAATCCACTTTGGGAACAGGAATCAACAAAGGCGGTGAAAGCCGCTATCTCAACTTATTCCAGATACACTATTGATTATCCATATCCACAGGCAACTTCGGTACATCATGCTGCTATTGGTATGGAATATCCTATGATTTGTTTCAATGGCGCACGCCCAAACAAGGACGGCACATTCAATGATCGTACTAAATGGGGACTTGTTGGGGTGGTGGTACACGAAGTTGGACATAACTTTTTTCCTATGATCATCAACAACGATGAGCGTCAGTGGACGTGGATGGATGAAGGCCTTGATACATTCGTTCAGTTCCGCACTCAGGTAGAAAATTATCCTGATATGCCACAGCGCCGAGGTCCTGCTTCCGGCATTGTTCCATATATGAAAGGTGACGGTTCACTTCAACGCCCGCTGATGGTCAACTCTGAGTCTGTGGTACGCTCTAATTTTGGCAATGAACAATATGCCAAGTGTGCTACCGGTCTTAACATGCTTCGGGAAACAATAATGGGTCCCGAATTATTTGACAAAGCGTTTAAAGAATATGCGCAGCGTTGGGCATTTCATCATCCAAAGCCTGCTGACTTCTTCCGCACAATGGAAGATGCATCGGCTGTTGACCTGGATTGGTTCTGGAGAGGTTGGTTTTATACAACCGACATTTGTGATCAATCTATTGATAAAGTAAAATGGTATCAGGTCAGAAAAGATCAAAACAGTCTTGAAAATAAAGGCAAGTCCGTAAAGAAGGGTGACCTGGCTTCATCAAGCGCCAGCGGTAGCGATGAAAAAAACAAAGATGATTTCAGCGGCGGCCCTCAGCCATTCTCTGTAATTCCTACTGATGCTCGTTTTTATGGTGACTTCCAAAACAGAGTAGACGATAAAGCGCTTATCTCGAAGATGGAGGATAAAAATTTCTATGAAGTGACATTCACGAATAAAGGTGAATTAATCATGCCTGTAATTATTGAGTGGACCTTTAAAGATGGAACTAAGGAAATAGAGAAAATTCCGGCGGAGATCTGGCGTACTAATGAGAAAACTGTTACAAAGGTCTTTATGAAAAATAAGGAAGTGACAAATATTGTATTGGATCCAAAGCAAGAGACGTCGGATATCAATGAAGGAGATAATGTATTTCCAAGGGTAGCAAAGGCAAGTAAGTTTGAGGAAATTAAGAAGAAGAACTAGTTAGAATACAGAAGTAAGAAGTGAGAAGGTGAACCCAAATATTATGAAGAAAATTATTGCAATCTGTTTTACTCTAATGACCGTTAGCTGTGCATTTGCTCAGGAAGCTCAACCAAAATGGCAAGGCAAGTTCGAGCAACTCGATCAAATGTTACCAACACCTAACAGTTATAGAAGCAGTTCCGGTGCGCCTGGGGCTGATTACTGGCAACAGAAGGCAGACTATGTTATCGACGTAGAGTTGAATGATGAAAATCAATCACTCACTGGTTCCGAAACGATCACGTATTTTAATAATGCTCCCGAGGATTTGAAATATCTCTGGATCCAGCTTGATCAGAACATTAATGCAGACGGCAGCATGACGAAAAAAACGTCCGGAGGATCTATTCGTGATTCGATTCCTGCAAAGATGCTGGCGACCACTACGAGTTCATTCGATTATAAGGGTGGTTATACCATTAAATTCGTCAAAGATGCGGGTGACAAAGACCTTCCCTACATCATCAACAACACAATGATGAGGGTTGATCTGCCACAGCCATTGAAAAAAGGAGAAAAATTTACATTTAAAATAAGCTGGTCGTACAACATCAATGATATGATGATGGTTGGTGGCAGAAGCGGCATGGAGTTCTTTCCGGAAGATGGCAATTACATTTATTTCATTGCCCAATGGTTTCCTCGTATGTGCGTATTTGATGACTATGAGGGTTGGCAAAACAAGCAGTTTCTCGGAGCCGGCGAGTTTGCACTAACCTTTGGAAACTATCGTGTAAAGATCACGGTGCCATCCGATCATATTGTTGGTGCTTCGGGTTGGTTGCAAAATCCTAAAGACGTTTTATCAAAAGATCAGATCGATCGCTTTGAAAAGGCGCGTAAAACATTTGACCAGCCTGTATTTGTGGTAACAGAAGATGAAGCGAAGAAAAAAGAGAAAGATCGTTCAAAGAAAAAGAGCACCTGGGAATTCTACGCAGAGAATGTTCGTGACTTTGCTTTTTCCTCTTCACGCAAATATATCTGGGATGCTATGGCTGTGAAGAACGGAAATAACGCTCCACTTGCTCAATCATTGTATCCTAAAGAAGGATATGCATTGTGGTCTAAAGAATCTACTAAAGCCATCAAAAACTGTCTTGATGTATATTCAGCACGCACTATCGACTATCCTTATCCAACTGCTTATTCCTGTAACTGGGTTGGCGGCGGGATGGAGTATCCGATGATTTCTTTCAATGGCGGAAGACCTGCAAAAGACGGAACAATTTCAGAACGCACATTGACAAGAACTGTTTCAGTAATCGTTCACGAGGTAGGACATAATTATTTTCCGATGATTATTAATTCCGATGAACGCAAAGACACCTGGATGGATGAAGGACTAAATTCATTCCTGGAAAAGGAGACCATGAAAGAGCGTTATCCAAAACTTGATCATAGCGGTAATACTCCAAAGGGAATCGTTTCCTTCATGAAAGGTGATAAAAGCATCATGCGTCCTGTAATGGCAAATTCCGATAATCAAGGAAGAAGTTTTGGACCAAATGGTTATAATAAACCTGCCGCAGCATTGACGATTCTTCGGGAAACAGTAATGGGGCCCGAGCTTTTCGACAAAGCATTTAAAGAATATTCACAACGCTGGGCATTCAAACATCCAAAGCCTTCTGATTTCTTCCGTACGATGGAAGATGCGTCGGCAGTAGACCTTGATTGGTTCTGGAGAGGCTGGTTTTTTACAACAGACAATGTTGATCTTACTGTTGATGATGTAAAATGGTACAAGGTAAAGTCAACCCAAATTGATCCAGAGAAAAAAAATGTAAAGGTGAAGCAAGGAGATTTAGCGGCAAACGCGTCAAAAGAAAAAGCTGCTGACTTCAGCAACGGGCCTCAGGAATTTAATGTAATAAACACTCCGGATGCAGACTACCGTGATTTCCGTAGTCGGATTGATGACAATGCCATTCGCCAAAAATTGGATGGCAAAAATATCTATGAAGTCACTTTCAAAAACTCAGGTGGCCTCGTAAGTCCGGTAATTATTGAATGGACATTCAAAGATGGTTCAAAAGAGCTGGAACGACTTCCCGCAGAAATCTGGAGATTGAATGAGTTTGAAGTGAAGAAAGTCTTCGTTAAAGAAAAAGAAGTTGTAAATATTGTTATCGATCCGAATCTGGAAACAGCGGACGTCAATACAGGTGACAACGTATTTCCAAAGAAACCGGCTGTAAGTAAATTCGAGGAAATTAAGAAGAAGAATTAATAAGAGCGGAAAGTAGAAAGCTGAAAGTGGAAAGCTTGATAACCCTGAACAAAACGTTCAGGGTTATTTTTTTTTGAGCTTGTCATTAGCCTCATCGGCAAGGTGATGCTTGTGTAAAAAGCGATGAACGATGGGTGTGAGGAATACAGCGACTGTGCTTAAAAAAACGACTCCGCTAAATAGTGCATAGAAAGAAGCAAAATATTTCGCCGAATCATTTTTCATTGGATCTACCGGTCCCATACCGGTAAGTATCATCGAGGCATTCAACAACGAGTCCAGCCAGGAGAGATCGTTGATGTAATGGTATCCCGCCATTCCGATTCCCAGAGAAAATCCGATTATTGCTATCCCGAAGGCAGCATAGCGAAGGAGTCTCTGCAGAAATTCCCGAAGGGGTTGCAGAGGTCTTATTTTGTATTCAACCATCAGGAGAAAAGCTTTCCAACTTTATTAAGGTCAACGTTGCCTCCTGAAAAAATTATGCCAACCTTCTTACTTGCAAACTTTGACTTGTCTTTCATAACAGCCGCAAATGGAACAGCACAAGATGTTTCAATAATGATTTTAAGTCGTTCCCAGATTATTTGCATGGCTGCGATGATCTCTTCATCAGTAACAGTGATAATCTCTTTTACATTCTCATAGATAATAGGAAATGTTTTGTCACCGAGACTAGTAAGCAGACCGTCAGCAATACTTGTCGACGGAGAAGCTGGTTCAATCTTTCCACTTTGCATAGAACGAAAGGCATCGTTGGCTAAAGCAGGTTCACCCGCTATTACTATTGTTTTTGGAGAGAAATATTTTGTGGCTAACGCCGTGCCACTTAACAATCCGCCACCACCTACAGGAGCAATGATGTAATCAAGGTCGGGAACTTCTTCAAACAATTCTTTGGCGCATGTAGCCTGGCCCTCCATCACATCGTAATTATTGAATGGATGTATTTCTGTTGCTCCTGTTTTCTTTACAACTTCCGCTAATGTCGACTCACGCGCTGCCAGAGTTGGCTCGCATTCGAAAATTTCACCACCGTAACCACGGACACCGCGCTTTTTTATTTCCGGGGCTGTGCGAGGCATCACAATGAATGATTTAATGCCAAGAATTTTCGCAGCCCGCGCCAATGCCTGTGCATGATTGCCCGATGAATGCGTCGCTACACCTTTCACACGTTGTTCAGGAGATAGCTTTAATGCAGCGTTCATGGCACCACGGGCTTTGAATGCTCCCACTTTTTGAAAATTTTCGCATTTGAAAAATAAATGACAACCAGCCATTTCATCGACTGAAGCGCTCGTCATTACGGGTGTGCGATGAATGTAGGACTTGATGCGCTCGTGCGCTGCTGTGATGGAATCTTTCGAAGGTATACTCATATTTTTAAGTTTTAGACATCGACCCAAGTTCAGGATTAGTGAACCCACTTTACTTTTTCATCTATCGGTCTTCTTCTTCCGTCGGGTGTTGTTCCCTTTGGGACACCTACGTTTAAAAAACCTAAAAGTTTATCATCTGAACCCAATCCGAAAAACTCTTTGGCTTCATCAAAGTATGTAACGCCACCGCTGGCAAGATAACATCCAATTCCATACGCTGTAGCAGTGAGATACATATTTTCAACAGCACAGTAGACTGCGCCGAGTTCCTCTATTTCAGGAAGTCTTTTTAATTCATCGCGTTTCATTCCAACTGAAATAATATGAGATGAGTGCATCGGCTTTGTCAACAATGTCTGATAACGGTCTTCTTTAAAAGTTGAGGTCTTTGAGGTCACTTCCTTATAGCATGCTGCCTGAAATTCAGCTAGCTTCTTCAGACCATCTCCGGTAAACACCACAAATCTCCATGGCTCAGTCATTTTATGATTAGGTGCCCAATTTGCATTTTCAAGCATTTGACGAATAATATCATCGCTCACCTGCTCTCCCGTATAATCCTTTGGAAATACAGACCGACGCATCCGGATCAGCTGGTTAACTTCTTCTATATTAAAATTCATTCTGTTTTTTTTGGTGAAGGTAGGTCTTATAAGTTTCGTTTGCTTAAAATTTCTGTTGGCAATCCCACGGCCTCCGGATAATTATCTTAACTACATAGGCACATAGAAAACACAGCGCAAAATTCACGGTTTAACTATGCTCTGTGTGCCTATGTTGTTAAGAATTCAAGGCAAAAGCATTTCAAATACCTGCGTTTCAAAATCTTTGTGACTAAATTTAACATTCAAATCTGGTCATATAGTGTTAGTTTAAAATACATAATAAGAACTATGCTTCGTAGAAATTTCTTTAAAAAAATGCTGCCCCTTTGCGGGACCCTTTTTTCCTTGACAGCATTCTCCAAATCAAAAGAAAATATGAAAATCAGTTTTCTTCGTCATGCAACATTTATACTCGAGGTAAATGGTAAACATTTTCTTGTCGATCCAATGTTGAACAAGAAAGACGCAATGGATACCGTTGCCAATGCCGCCAATTCTCTTCGAAATCCGCTCGTTGATTTACCAATAAGCGATAACGAGGTTAATTCAATTCTCAATAAAATCGACGCCATTATTGTAACGCATACGCATCGCGATCACTGGGATTCGAAGGCCATTGAATTGATTCGCAAGAGTACCCCGATAATTTGTCAACCTGCTGATGAAGAGAAGATCAAAGGTCAGGGCTTTACTGATGTTAGATCCGTCCAATCTAAAATTGATTTTAATGGAGTAACACTTCATCGGACAGGAGGACAGCATGGAACAGGTGAAACAGGTAAAAGAATGGGAACAGTTTCTGGATTTGTCATCGAAACCAAAGGTCAAAAACTCTACATCGCTGGTGATACAGTTTGGTGTTCAGAGGTTGAATCAGCCCTTGGCGTTTTTAAGCCAGAGGTTATCGTCTTAAATGCCGGCGCCGCACAATTCGTTGAAGGCGGACCTATAACTATGACTGGAGAAGACGTTGTAAAGGTTGTGCAAAATCAGCCAAAGGCCAATATTATTGCCGTTCATATGGAAGCTATCAATCATTGTCTTTTGAAAAGAGCCGGGTTAAAAGAGTACCTTCAAAAACAAAATTCGTTAGATCATGTTAATATTCCAGATGACGGAGCAGTAATTCAATTATGATTATGTCCAAACAATAATTCAACGTGATACTCGTCTAAGAACTGACTCTCTCGTTACTTCCCGCATTTCCATATCCCAATGATCTACCTGCTCGCATTTATTCTGGTTCCATTCCTTTTAATTCTCTTAATAGGTTATTTCCTATCCGGTCCAAAATACTCAGGCCCCATAACTGATCATTTTGACGGCAAGAAATTCTTTACACCTCACGGTAGACCCGCCAAAGGGTTTGCTGAAGCGTTTCAATGGATGACAAAACGTGAACGCGGCATATGGGTAGAAAAAAAAGAAGTGCCTTTTGGTGAAAAGCCCCCGGAACGTGTGGGGCGTGGCACACGAATTACTTTTGTAAATCACTCCACCTTTTTAATTCAGGTAGATGGAATAAACATCCTTACTGACCCTGTTTGGAGTGAACGAACAAGTCCTTTTCAATGGGCCGGTCCTAAACGCATGCGACCTCCAGGAATAAGGTTTGAAGACCTTCCGAAGATCGATGTTGTTTTGCTAAGTCATAATCACTATGATCACCTTGACCTTAATACGATGGAAAAGTTGTTCGAAAAATATCATCCGAAAATTATCACAGCTCTTGGAGTAAAAGCTTTTCTGGACGGAAAAAATATATCGGGAGCAACTGATCTTGATTGGTGGGAAAAATTCTCTTTAACAGATTCAATGGAAATCCAGGCTGTGCCTGCGCAGCATTTTTCAAGTCGGGGTATGTTTGATCGGGACGCTACGTTGTGGTGCGGATTTGTTATTCTTCGGCCGGGAGGAAATATTTACTTTGTTGGCGATACTGGTTATAACGAATTTATATTTAAAGAAATCGGGGAACGTTGCATGCCTATTGATATATCACTAGTGCCAATAGGTGCATTCAAACCTGAATGGTTTATGTCACCAATTCATTGTTCGCCTACAGAAGCTGTAAAAATCCATCAGGAGATAAAATCAAGACAAAGTATTGCTACTCATTTCGGGACGTTCCCACTGGCAGATGATGGTGAAAATGATCCAATTATTGGTTTAAGCAAGTCACTTCAGCAAAGCGGACTTTCCGAACAAGAGTTTATTGTTTTGAAAGAAGGAGAAGGACGCGAATTTTAATGACTGACCACGAAGACACGAGGACAAAAAGAAGTCACAATAAGGTGTAATGATTGAGTTTACGAGTACTTTCTCAGGAAAGACGAGAACGACAAGCAACTCTCGTGCCTTCGTGGTTAAATTAGAATGATCAAACATGATAACGAACCACCGACTTAATCAGGTCCTTAATTGTTGAATCCTCATTGATGGCCGCCTCCGGGAGTTGAATGTGAAGCCGTTGTTCCGTTTCAAATAATACCCAGTTCAATTCAGAAGGCGTTGCACCCAATGATTTAAAATCTGTTTTGCTTGTAAGCGATTTCTGGTGCGTGCTCAAAACATTCTGCAACACTGACAGTACAATCTTGTTATACATAGCTTTATTAGTTAATCGGGAAGACTTGTGTCTATACGAATTCAAGGTCAGAATAGTTCAAAACTTAATCTATAAGACGTTAACTCAACCTTTTTATTTTGTCTCTATTGCAATTCTTGGTGGAATTAATTTATAAACTACTGGTGTGACCACTCTTGAAAGTAATGTCGAACTAATCAAACCACCTATTAAAACGATTGCAAGAGGGCTTATAAGTGGATTGGTAGATATGGCTATTGGCATAAGACCGCCAATTGCAGTAAGTGAAGTTAGTATAATAGGTAAAAAACGTACCTCCCCTGCCTCACGTATCGCTTCCTCTAAAGGCTTACCTTGTTCACGCAGCTGATTGGTAAAATCTACCAGCAAAATCGTGTTTTTCACTTCAATTCCTGCTAAAGCTATCATCCCAACAATAGCAATAAATGATAATGAATTTCCGGTAACTAATAATGCAAGGACTGCTCCGACGACACCCAATGGTATAACGGAGAGAACAATAAGAGTGCTTTTAAATGTTCCAAACTCAAGGATCAATACGGCAATAAAAAGAAAGACTGTAATAATAATGACGCTGGCAAAACCACCAAATGATTCATTCCTGCTTTCAAGTTCACCACCCATTTCATATGTATAACCATTAGGTAACTTCAGTTGATCCATTTTTGCAATCACGTCCCTGGTAACATTGTCGCTGAGATAACCCTTCTTTACAAAAGCGCTTACAGAAACAACTCTTGTTTTATTGTAATGATCAATCTTCACCGGCGATGATTCCATTTCAAGCTGAGCAACCTGCTTTAGTGGTACTGCCAGACCAGCTGAATTATTAATGTAAAGATTCTCGAGAGCTTCTAATGTTGGATGTTCGGCTTTTGTCTTTGTAATTACAATTTCATAATCATCACCCTCAGCATCTGAAAATTTACCGACGTTGAGTCCGGAGATAGCAAGACGCACCGTTCTATCAATGCTTATTGTTGGTATTCCCAACATCCGGGCCTTGTCTTTATTAATGTCTAACCGGATATCAGATTTCAAATGAGTCACTGGATTATTGATATAAATGGTTCCTTCTGTTTTGGTCAAAAGTTTTTCAACAGAAGAAGCGAGGGTCCGAAGAGTGTCAAGGTTCTCACCGTACAAACGAACTTCTACGGGGGCAACAATTGGTGGACCTTGTTCAAAATTCTTTACCTCAACTTTTCCACCAGGATACGGTGTCCATTTTTTGCGAAGTTCCTCAATGATAGCAAGTTTCTTTTTGGGTGAAGTATGCTCGTCAAGTTGGACGAAGATCTGTGAAAAGTCAGTGCGTTCATTTTCAGGAATTACATTATAGTAGATCCTTGGATTACCCTTCCCCACATTGGTAGCAAAATATTTTACTTCAGGATGAGACTTCAATTCCGACTCAATCTTCTTTGTCACAGCATCTGTATAGTTAAGATTCGACTGAAGCGGTGTCGTGACCTCCACCAGGAATTGTGGTTTCTCTGATGCAGGAAAAAGACTAAAGCCAATTACGGGAAAAAGTTGTAGTGATCCGATGAAAATAGCGATGGCAATCGCAATTGTTACATACGGCTTAGCCAACGCCTCATCGAGTATTGGTCCATAACTTCCGTGAATGACCTTTTTCAGTGCACGCATAAACATATTTCCATCTAGATGACCTGTATGCTCTTTAAGAATGCGGCTTGAAAGAAATGGAATAATAGTAAGTGAAACCAAAAGCGAGGCCAGCACGCAGGTGATTACTCCCATCGGCAGACTACGAATAAATTCACCTGCTGCTTCCGGCAAGAAAACCAGTGGCATAAAGGAAATGATCAGCGTAACGGTACACCCTAATACTGCCATGCCAATTTGTTTTGTCCCTTTCAACGTCGCATCCATACGCGAGTGACCTTCACGCATCCATCGCTCGATATTTTCCACTACAACGATACTATCATCCACCAAAAGACCAAGAGCAACAACCAATCCCACAATACTTAATTGATTAAGATTAAAACCAAGCGCATTCATTAATGTAATTCCTATCGCAAGAGAAAGTGGAATCGATATCATGACGATCAATGCAGCACGCTGCCCCAGTGGAAGAAGTGTAATTACCACTAGTAAAATTGCTATTATAAAATCAGTACCAAGTCCGCTCAACCGGGTATTGACATTACTTGCCTGATCAAAGTGATGGACCAGGTCTATGTTTGATGGCAATGTCTTTCTGAATTTTTCAATAACCGGCAGGTATGCCAATTGTGTTTTAGAAATATTTTCACCCGGCTTTTGGGCAGCAACAATGAAAACGCATCGGTGTCCGTTTAAGCGCGTAATATGTTTTTCTTCAGAGTAATCGAAATAGATCTTAGCAACATCTTGCAGCAAAACATTTTTCCCATTCACAGAGTACACCACTGTATTCTTAACTTCATCAAGATCCGTGTAGTTGCCACTGGTCTTTATGTTGAATGATTTATTCCCGGCATCAACACTCCCACCCGGAATATTAGCAATCTCACTTTGAATGCTACCAGTGACTGCATCAAGTGGAATTCGCATCGAAGCCATCCTTTCTAATTGAAGGTCCACGCGTACGATAGGATCTGGTATACCAAAGATTGTTACCTTCTTTAAGGTGTTTACCTTCTCCAATTCATCACGAAGATTCTCAGCATTCTTACGTAGCTTATCACGAGATGCATTCTCGGATACTAATGCCAGTTGAATGACATTTACATCTGATGGTAATACTTTGCGAACTTCTATGCTGAAAATATCGCGGGGAAGCTCATCGCGTAATGCATTTACTTCGCGCACGAGTTCCTGATATTTTTCTTCAAGATCCACTTCGTACTTAAACTCAACGAATAACACCACTACACCATCACTAATGTTGGTTTTTACCCGTTTTATACCTTCCAGGCTAGTTACTTTTCTTTCAATAGGCTCTGCCACTAGCTCTTCCATATCCTTTGGACTTGTCCCAGGATAGATCACTACGATCGGAAATTGTGGAGCATGAATTTCAGGGTCTTCCGACCTCGGCATATTCATAATGGTGGTAACACCCAGCGCAATGATCATAAGAAAAATGACCAGCGTAAATTGATAATTCTTTACTGCGTATTCAGAGATTTTCATAATGACTGCTTATTCGTTGGAATTATTCAATGACACGTATTGCCGAACTGTCTGTGAGATACGCGCTGCCTGAGATGATCAATGACTTTGCATTCTCTAATCCTGAAGTCACCTGAACATAATCGCGGGTGA
>JANYDR010000512.1 GCA_025363495.1 Cyclobacteriaceae bacterium
CCGCACTAAGCTTTCAAATCATATCCAACAAGCCACACTCGAACGAAAAATCTACAACCAACTCCATCGGTGTAGCCATTGCAAGGAATGATTCCCCCTAGACGAGCAACTGTTTGAATCAGTCCAATCCAGATTTCCAGGCATTTTATTAAATTTATTATGTGTTCCTTATTAGGAACAAGGAGGTATAAAATTATCGTGGGACTGCCGGAGCCTGTAAGATGCGCTGCATACCCTGGAACTGCTTAATGATCTTATGCTGGCTGACCGTGTCGATCTTCCCAGCACTGAGCTTTCGCTGATAGTCCATGATCTTTTCGTCTTGTTCCTTGCTCTCATCGATGTAGATCAGGAATGAGCGGTTAGCATTGTCCTCGTAAATGCTTTCTTTGGTGGTACATCCTGCAATAGTTACCGGCCCTTCCACCACCAGCTGTATCGATTTGGTTTCTCCTTTCGTATTCTTAAAAGGAACCGTGCGGATGATCTTGCGCTTGCTTTGTAATTCGCGGATCGGGAACAGCGCACCTTCTGCCCCGTCAAGGTCTTCGATCAGCACAACCTTATTTCTCAGGTCATATCTTCCAAAGTAATAGATCGCTGCTGCCGTTAAGCTTGTGCTTTCCATCTTATCTTCTTCCGGTATCAGCGCACTGACTTTTTCCTGTAGGTGGGTCTTTCCTATTCCTGAGCTTCCAAGGCTGATCACGTGCAAAGGCGATTCTCTCTTACGGCTTGTGAAGATCAGGTACATCAATAGGCGATTGTTTTCTTCTCCGATCACGCCTGCCTTACCAATGTCTTCCCGTGTGCGTTCTATTAAATTCGGAGCCGACAAGTAAAGCTTTGCTTGCTGCTCCTCTTCCTGGGTTAATATCTTACGCTTATCATTTTGATGGCTGCTTTGACGTTCGATCTCTTCAAGCCGGTAATGTTCTAACTGATCTGTCAGGTCAGTAAGGGCTGCCGTAATCACGCTTGTACCAATCTCCAACTTCTCAGCTACCTTCCTGACAAGCTTCTCTACCTGTGTGTCATTATATAAGTCCAGGTTATGACGAAGGCTTAAATGTTCGATCTGGATTTTCAAGGTCGTTCGCATTCTGTCAAGGCCTTCCAGCCGGATGCCACCCAGCACCGTGATTTCAACCATCCCATGCTTAAAGCCAATGTGCTCTGCATTCGTGATATCAAGGCTTCGTTTGGCGGGGGGCTGTTCCATCTCAAAAAAAATTCTTTTTTGTGTACGATCAGACCCAAATCTATAACATCATCCCTATTTCATCAACTACTATCATCTTTTTTTAGGTATCATCGTACCATATATTTGCCAAAAGCTGTATTTTCTTACACTTAATGGTCTGTTTATGAGCAAAATCGGGGATCGCATCGCACACCTGCGCAAGGTCAAAGGCATTTCACAAACGGACTTAGCCACCAGCATCAAAGCTTCACGGGAGGCCATCGGCAAGTACGAGCGCAACGAGGCCATGCCATCCGTAGAGACAGCCAAAAAAATAGCAGACGTTTTTGAAGTAACCTTAGACTATCTGGTCGATGACAGCGCCGTAGCTTCTTTTGATAAGCAGACCGTCAAGCGCCTTAAAGACATTGAACACCTTACCGAAGACGATAAAAAAACACTCTTCTCAATGATGGATGCTTTCTTGCGCGATGCTAAAACCCGCAAAGCATACGCTGCTTAAATCTTCTTGTGGACCCTACCGTTAAGATCATATCACCTGCTGCTATCAATGCGCTTAAAGATGCGCTCACTCATATTTATTGGACCAAAGACGATTTGAAACGATTTGTCAATAACACCATATCCAATAAAGCTATCGTGGGCACCATTGACTGGGCTGCATTAAAAAAATACGAGAGTGCTTCCGCTCTCATTGACCGTATGTCTGCCCGACAGGATCTTTACAGAGATGACCTGGTAGCACTCTTTGAACAAGTTGTTAATTTCAATGACTTCTCCCACCTTAAACGCTGGGATGATCCGGAGATAAAAATTAAACGGGCTAAAGATGCTGTTGAGACTCTGAGGAATCAGGCCAAAGGATACTTTGACATAGTCGAAGAAAAAAAGAAAGGCCAGGAGCGTAAGAAAATAGTGACTGAAAAAATCAAGAACGTAACAGCCCTTAAAGGAAAGTTGGACGAACTTAATCAAAAGTTCATGGAGATCGCCTCTTCCTCTAATGCTCAAAAAAGAGGCTATGGTTTAGAAAAACTTCTGAACGAGCTGTTTACCTCATTTGATCTTGACCCCAAGGCTTCTTTTAAAATTACTGGTGAGCAAATCGATGGCGCCTTTACTTTTAAAGATGATGATTACTTGCTTGAAGCCAAGTGGCAAAAAGAATTAATCGTGGCCAGTGAGCTTTATTCCTTCGCAGGAAAAATAAATGGTAAAAGAAAAAATACGCTCGGCCTGTTTGTTTCTATGGATGGGTTTTCTCCAGAGTGTTTAAAAACCACCAGCCCGGATCTTCGCTCACTGATCTTAATGGATGGCATGGACTTAAACGCCATACTCACCGACCGGATCACCCTGGACGATCTGCTTTACAGAAAAAGAAGACACGCTTCCGAGACCGGCAATATCTATATCAACGTCAATAAAATTCTAGTAGCTTAAAATTTTATTACTAATCCAATCAAACAAGATAGGCAATGAACACAATTAAATTTCTTAGTGGACTTTTCTTACTGATCTGGGGTGTATGGTGCTTTGTTGCCGCAATCAAAAAAAGAAAACTACAAGCAATGGCCTCTCCAAGTGATGAATTTATCCCTAAAAGAATCTTTGGAAGATATTATGATGTGATAATGAACATTCTTACTGGGATTGTCTGTATCGCATTCGGCATAATGCTCATTAAAACTAATTTCTCGACTATCTTTTAGACTCAACCAATACGATTCCCTTATCGTATTGAAGAGTTTTAACTAGAACTCCGGTCTCGTTATATATTTTCCAAGGACCATCGAAGTTACCGTCCCGGTATGTGCCCTCTTGCTCCATTATCCCGTTTTCAAAATAATGCTTACCATATCCATTTAATTTTCCATCATGCCATTCTAATTCATTCATTACCTTTCCATTCCTATGATATGTAATAAAAATCCCTTCTTCTTTGCCCTTTACATAGCTTCCCTTTTGCAAGATTTCTCCACTATCATAGTAAGAATTGAACTCCCCATCTTTTAATCCATTCCTCCAAATACCTTTCTGCTTAAGTTTCCCATTCTCGTAATACAATTCAGAGTCACCATTTGATTTCCCCTTCTCCCAGTACGACTTCTCTTTTACTACCCCATCTTCATAGTAGTAGGTAGTTAGGCCTTCTTGATAGTCATCTTTGAAATTGACTTGCGCAGATTTTCGATCATCAATATCATAGTACAAAATCCAAAGTCCATCTTGTTTACCCTGCTTCCATACTCCTTGCTCCTTTGGTCTTCCCGACGGATAATAAAGTTTTGCTTCTCCTTCTTTTAATCCATTAACAAGATATCCTTCGCTCTTCAGTTTACCATCATCAAAATAAAAAGCTATCTTCTCTTTGTTGCCACAGCCAGCAATCGCAATCAATATAATTAATGCAAATCCCTTCCTCATGGCTTAATAGTAACATCTATTTTGATTCCAAAAGATATTGAAAATGGATTACTACCAGTAGTGGTAGTACGAGGCAAGACTTCACTATATCCATTTGTAGTACTAACCTCTCTTGGACTTTGTGTTGTTGTCGATCCAATCCCCTCCAAAGTTGTTGTCGTATTAGTTCTTTGGCTTTGTACTCCAAATCCCGCCAGTGAAGCAGATGCGGTAGCAACGGTTGTTTCCGTAGTTTGCGCTGTTTGCCCTTGCACTCCTGGAATTATTTCATATTTCGCAGTGGAATTAGTGGTAGTCGTTTCGGTCTTAAGAGCTAATTCACCAGCACCATAACTTACAGAAGCGCCTTTTGTTACGGCATCACTTTTACTTGGCTGTGCGCCATTTGCCGTCGAGAGTGTTCCCAATTCCTTCGTACCTAAATTTACTTCTCCGCCTATCTTACCAACCTTTACACCGGCAACAAGTCCCACAGAACCTTTAACTTCAACATGATCAGCAGCAGATTTATACATTCCACCTAATGCTTTAAAACCTTGCCCAATTTGTGAGTAGGTGCTTCCACTTGTGAGTTTATTTCCTAAGCCCTTAAATCCATTCCATATACTTTCACCTGGCCACATGCCATCTGGATCCATGAACCGCATTGGATTATCGAACGCGTAATTATATGGACTCCATCTTCTGCCCTTCTCACCAAGAGGATCAATAACACCCCACCTGCCTATGTCAGACATATACATTCGCTTTCCATAGTCCAGCCAATTCAAAGAAAGATCAGTCTGTAACTCTTTACCATTGTACTGATACCTGTTTAACAATGAATTTTCACGAGTATAAGAGTTGAAGGTCAGACCAAATGGATAGTAATTATAGCAATTTTTCTCCCCTGCCTTTTTTTCTCCAAGGAGCAATACATTCTCATGGTCGCGTTTTTTCTGGGCGTCCTCCTTGCGCACGAATAAAAAATCAGGTTGATATGTCAGCTTTAAACAGCCCATTTTATAAGTCTCAAGATAATCAGTTTTTATTTCAATTGAAGAAAAAAATCAACGCAGTAGTTGATATAATTCCGATGAAGTAAGTTCTGGTTGATGTAAATAAGGATGGTAGCTATTTGATTCAGGGCCCCAATCAAAATATAACCCGTAACGGCCCTCCTTGAGTTTGGTAGATTGGTTGTCACTTACTTCAAGAGTTACCGTAAACATCTTAACAGGAGTCTTTTTATTTAGTATCGATGCATACACTTCAAGTCGATATTTACCAGGAACAAACTCATAAATTGATCCTTCTTTTGGAAGCAAGAAGTGGTGATTGTAAGCTATGCCTTCTTTACCAACATAAAGACCACTTCCTCTAACTAACTCACCTTTTCTATCTCCATAGATCCATATATTAAAAGTTTGTACAGACTCACCTCGATGAAGCTTAACGTGCATACTCTCTATCACTTGTCCTTTTTGAGACGTACTAAACAAGAGTGTTCTTAAATATATTTTAGGATTTTTAACATCCTTCATATCCTTACCATCTGGACCAAAGAAAATAGTCGTTGGTTGGGTCATCTTCAATGAACCTTTATCAAGATATATTTTCCAAAGAGTAAAAACAGATACCAAAAGAGATAAGCCTGCAATGATTAAACTGATCTTTTCCATTAAGGTAAGCATATAATAAAGGTGATTAGTTCTTCTTCTTTGACTTCCTATCAGTCGCTCTTTGAGCTTCGCCTGCTTTGGCAATTTCAGTCATGAACTTCATCCAGGATTTTGCCA
>JANYDR010000329.1 GCA_025363495.1 Cyclobacteriaceae bacterium
GATGTGCTGAATCACCGGAAGCATTTGAAGTTCTTTACAATTGTAGGCATGAACTCAATATTTATATATCTGTTCTTTGAGATCGTCGGTGCGCGGTGCTTTAATGATTATATCGGAGCAATAACAAATGGATTGATGGAACTTGCTAATGTTCCGCATATGCCGATGCTGGTTATTACATCACTTTCAATTTTTTCCCTTGAGTGGGGAATGTGTTATTTTTTATATAAAAAAGGGATCTTTTTTAAACTCTAATAGTTTAGAATTAATAAGCGCATTTGTTAATTTGCTCCACGAACAACGATTAACAAGCAACGAATAACTAATTTTAAGCGGGAGTAGCTCAGTTGGTAGAGTGTCAGCTTCCCAAGCTGAAAGTCGCGGGTTCGAATCCCGTTTCCCGCTCTTTATACACCGCGATCTGCAAAGTGACCAACAGTAAATCCATTAACATTATACGATCTTTAGCCCTGATCGCAACGTTGGTTGGTGCCATCGGCTCACTCGGCCTGACCCTCTACACAGGTCGTCGTAATGATTCTGTTTTCCTGATACTACTTTTCGCAATATGGGTGCTGTCTCCATTCGTTGCTTTAACAACAGCCGGAATGCTTTCCAAACGTTGGTCTGTTATACGGCGCCTCATTCTTTACAGCCTGATGATATTTATTTCTCTTGGTTCCTTAGCTAGTTATAGCGGTATTTTGAGTCCTCCAGGGGCAAAGCCTGCTGGCGTGTTTCTTATTGTTCCGCTTATATCATTGCTGCTAATGGCGATTGTATTGCTTATCGCTGCACTATTATCACGTAGGAGCAGTATACATTCCTAGACATTGCCCAAAAGAAAAAATGTTCGTTAATAAAATCGCTATGTAATTTTATATTATTGCTCAATTACCAAGCGATCATGAAAAAAGCTATGAAAATTATTGTTCTACTTATCCTTCTTTCGGGATTGTTTGTATTTAAAACTTTCTGGCAATCGGGGGGCTTTAAAACAATCGAAAACAAGTTTCAGGGTACTACGCACATAATTGAAGGACTGCCAGGTGTTGAAGATATAACAATTGATCAGGCAACCGGTATTGCATTCCTTTCTTCCGATGACCGCCGGGCACGGATGATTCACAAGCAGCGTGTAAAGGGTGCTATTTATGCATTGAATCTGAATGATTCCAGTCTACGACCAATTAATCTAACGGAGAATTTTACTCAACAGGATTTTCACCCACATGGTATATCATTATTCCAGAGCTCAGAAGGAAAAAAAATACTGTTTGTGGTCAATCATCGTCGTTCTGGAAATTTCATAGAAATCTTCGAATTCAGAAGTCATTCTATGCAACACCTGCAAAGTGTTTCAGATAAATTAATCATTAGTCCGAATGATGTCGTAGGAGTGGGGGAGCGTTCGTTTTATGTTACGAATGATCACGATGAAGGGATTAGTACGTGGAGAGGTATCAAAGACGTTTTCAGAATCGGCACTGGGAATGTATGCTATTATGATGGAAACAAAGTTAGTCCCACCTCGATTAAAGGAGTTAAGTACGCTAATGGCGTGAATGTTAGCAATGGTGGCAGGAAGTTGTACCTGGCGGCTACTACGGGAAAGACAATTTCAATTTATGACCGTGATATCTCGTCCGGGCAGCTTACAAAATCAGAAGAAATAGATACCAACACAGGTGTTGACAACATTGAATTAGATACTGATGGCAATCTCTGGGTTGGCTGCCATCCCCAGCTTTTGAAGTTTGTTACGCACTCTAAAAATGAAAAGTCCTTATCTCCCTCTGAAATTATTAAACTTACTAACGTGGGCGATGGAAAATTTCGACAGGAAACAATTTATATGAATGATGGATCGGAGATTTCAGCATCTTCTGTCGGAGCGGTTTATAAAAATCAATTACTGATTGGCCCTGTCTTCCAGCGGCATATTATACTCGCAAAAATGAAATGAGGATTCGTTTGACTACTTCGCAAAATCTTCTCATTAATCTATTATTTCAGTAGATTAATAATATCTTGCGGATTATTCACTTAAGATCTGAGTATTAAATTATGATTTTAGAGAAAGGTAAGTTCTCCGCCCTCCTTCCATTCTTTGTTTTTCTGCTTGTCTATCTTTCTACTTCGATTGCCCTGAACGATTTTTATAAAATGCCTGTCCTCGTGGCTTTTTTGATATCAGCCGTGGTGGGATTTGTTCAGTATCCAAAAGCTCCTTTTGGGAAGAAGGTAGATGTGTTTTCAGAAGGCATGGGCGATTCCAATATCATGCTCATGTGCTTTATCTTTTTACTGGCAGGTGCCTTCGCGCAAATCAGTAAGAGCATTGGAGCGGTTGAAGCGACGGTCAATTTTGCATTGGCCTATTTATCGCCAAGCCTGATAATCGCTGGTCTTTTTATGATAGCGTGTTTCATCTCACTTTCATTAGGAACGTCCGTCGGAACCGTAGTGGCACTCGCTCCGATCGCCGTAGGTCTCAATGAATCAATCCCTGGTATACTGGCGCTATCACTTTCTGCTGTGGTCGGTGGTGCTATGTTTGGCGATAACCTTTCTATGATTTCGGATACTACCATCGCAGCCACGCGTACACAAGGTGTTGAAATGCGAGAAAAATTTAAAGTCAACTTCTTTATAGCATTGCCACCTGCAGTGATTACGTTTCTTATTTATGCGTTCTCAGGAGTTATTTCAGATACGGCAACCGTTGGGCAGGTGCATGATTATTCTGTCATTAAAATTGTTCCCTACATTTTTGTGCTTACTGCGGCATTAGTTGGGCTAAACGTGATATGGGTTCTGATCAGTGGAATATTATTAACAATGGTAATCGGCTTTGGCACTGGCTCATTGGATGGATGGCAGGCTGTTACTTCTGTAAATGAAGGAATGGCTTCAATGTTTGAATTGAGTCTTACCTGTATTTTAATAGGTGGGATTGTAGGATTGATACGTTACCAGGGAGGCATTGATTATATTTTATATCATGTTTCAAGATTGATCAAAACCAAAAGGGGAGGCGAGTTAAGAATCGCTGGTCTGACGGCTCTTGTTAATTTGGCCATTGCCAATAATACGATCACAATTCTTATCGTTGGTCCGCTTGCAAAGACGATTGCTGATAAAAATGGTATTGAAGGAAAACGCAGTGCCAGCATTCTCGATACCATCTCATGTTTTATTCAGGGAATCATTCCTTATGGTGCTCAGCTTCTGGCGGCGGTAGCAATTGCAAAGCATGCTGTTACTCCTTTCGAGATCATTGGTAGTCTTTATTATCCGTTTCTATTGGGGATAGCTACCGTGGTGTTTATTCTTGTGCGACGGAGTTAGTTTCTAACCTTTTGCTTTATTTTTTTAAACACATAGAATCATAGAATACACCAAAGCAATCATAGAAGAAATGCATAAAAAATTATTCTATGTAAACTTTGTATTACTATGATTCTATGTGTTTAAAATACTCATCCGGAGGCTTTGGAATCCAATATTTTTGAGATCTTTCTTTCCAAAGAGGCCCAACGCAATTCATCACCCGAAAAATGAGTAGTTTCCCGTCTAAATAATGATTGAGTGGCAGACGTTATTGATTTTTATCAGGAAAGAATAAAATTCTATTCAGAAAGTTTAGAAGCGATTGACAAGAGAATTCGACAGATTTCATATAAAAGGCTTACAAGCATTTTATTCGTTGTCGTTTGCCTGTTTGCTGCGTTTCAAATAGAAACGTATTGGCTCATTCCAGCGGCGGCACTCTTTGCGCTCTTTCTTATTTATGTTAATCAACACACCAAACTATTTCAGGAGCGGATTCTTCTTGCAGAGCTACTCTTAATAAATCAAAAAGAGACAGACTTTATAAATGGAGATAAAACAGTTTTTGATGTCGGCATTGATATTGATCCCGGACGTCATGGATCTCCTCATCTTTACGCATTGGATGTCGATATTTTTGGAGTAGGGTCATTATTTCAATCTATCAATCGTTCTTCGACGCGTTCGGGCAGGGAGCTATTGACCGAGCTGTTGCTGTCTCCACTGGATAATGAAGCGCAAATAGTAAAGCGTAGAGCTGCAATTCATGATTTATCAAAAGAGACTGATTGGAGACAGATATTCTATGCGATAGGGACCCGGGTCGATGAAAAAGCAAATGATCACAATAAGATAAAGGATTGGCTGGGGTTACCTGATTTTTTCATTGGCCGTAATTATTGGAAAGTAATTACCATTGTGATGACACTGATTTCCGGATCAGTAATTTTGTATTGTATTGTTACGTCACAGTTTCTAATAGCATTTTTAGCCACACCTCTTCTGATTTGTACTATTTTGCTTTCATTTTTATCTAAATCGATTAAGGAATACTTTTTTCATTTTGGTAGTAGAGCGAAACGGTTTAAAAAATATGCCGATTTATTTGAACATATCAGCAGACAGAAATTTGAGTCAGACGAATCCGAACAATTGCAAAAGGAATGCACTAATGCATCAAGGGCATTTGTTAAGCTTTTTCAATTATCAAGTCTTACAGACCAGCGGAGTGGAATGCTGGGATCTTTAATGAATGGTTTTTTCATGTTCGACCTCTGGTGCATTTATCGCATAGAAGAATGGAGAAAAGAAAATAAAGATAGTTTTCCGAGCTGGATTAATTCTCTTATCACCATTGATGCCATCAGCAGCTTTGCGAATTTCACTTTCAATCATCCGGACTTTCAGGATGCTATCATTCAGAATGATAAACAATTTATTTCTGCTAAAGAGATGGGGCATCCTCTGATGGATTCAAAAGTCTCCATTAAAAATGACTACGAAATAGGTGTCAGTACGAAGATTCATGTGATCACAGGTTCAAACATGGCGGGGAAGAGTACCTTCATCCGTGCATTGGGAGTAAACCTTATACTGGCAAAGAATGGAGTGCCGGTCTGCGCCAAAGAATTCAAATGTTCAACGCTTGGACTAATTACCAGCATTCGCATCAGCGATTCTCTGGAAGAAAACGCTTCCTATTTTAAAGCTGAATTAATACGACTGGAGAAGATACTTAGTCAGCTAAAAACAGGCCAGCCATTTCTCGTATTACTGGATGAAATTTTGAGAGGTACAAATTCGGATGACAAACGTCTGGGCACGCAATCCTTTCTTCTTAAACTTAAACAGTTTAATTGTCTGGTATTACTGGCAACCCATGATCTCAATATTGGAAAACTGGAACAGGAATTTCCCGGATATGTTGAAAATTATTGCTTTGAAAGCCAGTTTACAAATGAAGGCTTAAGCTTTGATTATAAATTGCGGAAGGGAGTCTCTTCTTCTACGAATGCCACGTTCCTTATGAAGAAGATGGGATTGATTGATTGAATTAATTTGTTGATTTCTTGCCACCGGCAGACATGGGTATGGTCATCATCTAATGAACAAATCATCGAATCACCGAATTGTTTTCTGACAATATTTTCATAAGATTTATATATCTAAATCTCAAACGATGAAAACCGACTTCCTTCCCGGGTTGATGATGGATTATCCACTCACCATCGACCGTATTCTCGAACATGCCAATAAATTATATTCGGACAAGAAGATTTTTACGAAGCTTGCAGACGGTTCTTTTCACCAATACACGTATGCTGATCTTTACAAACGCTCAAAGCGGCTTGGCAACGTACTGCAAAAACTTGGAATTGAATCGGGAGATCGGGTAGCAACCTTTTCCTGGAACAATTATCAGCACCTTGAACTGTATTTCGGAATACCCGGTTGCGCGGCAATATGTCATACACTTAACATCCGGCTTTCATCGGATCAGTTGATTTATATTATTAATCATGCTGAAGACAAGGTAATTTTTGTTGACGCTTCTCTTTTGGCATTGATCGAACCTATTGCCGATAAATTAAGGACAGTTCGGAACTTTATTCTCTTTAATGCTCCGCCTGGACTATCCACTAAGCTGCCAAATGTTTTACATTATGAGGATTTGCTATCAAATGTGACGGAAAACTTTGAATGGAAGTGTAACAATGAGTCGATGGCCATGGGACTTTGCTACACTAGCGGCACTACGGGAAATCCAAAGGGAGTATTGTATAGTCATCGGTCGATGTTTTTGCATACGTATGGTATTAACCTAACGAATTGCCTTGGGTTATTCTCTACCGATGTGGTAATGCCGGTGGTGCCTCAATTTCATGCGCAAGCTTGGGGACTACCTTATGCGTGCACGATGTTGGGAACTGATATTGTTATGCCCGCTATGCACCTTGCTCCCGCGTCGCTGGCCGATACTATTGAAAAAATGGAAGTGACAGTGGCAGCCGGTGTGCCAACCATCTGGAATGGACTTTACCAGGAATTAAAATCCATGCCGAGAAATTTATCAAAACTTAAAAGTCTTGTGGTAGGAGGATCCGCTATGCCACGTGCGTTGATAGAAGCCTTTGAAAAAGATTTGAAAGTAACTGTTCTTCATGCATGGGGCATGACGGAGATGTCGCCGGTGGGGACTGTTTCAAGATTGCAAAGTAAACATGACTCGTTATCAGATTCCGGTAAGTGGGAAATAAAAGCAACTCAAGGCCTTCAGGTGCCAGGTGTGGAGCTAAGAATTATGGATGATGCCGGTGTTGAAATGCCCTGGGATGGAAATTCCGTTGGCGAGTTGCAGGTGCGCGGAGCCTGGGTTGCTAAGGAATACTATCGTCAGGATCCGGACACGTTCAGGGACAGCTTCACCGTTGACGGATGGTTTCGTACCGGCGATGTAGCGTCCATTTCACCAGACGGTTATATGAAAATAACGGACCGTACTAAAGATCTCATCAAGAGTGGCGGAGAATGGATTTCCAGTGTTGAACTCGAAAATGCATTGATGGGACATCCGAAAGTACGCGAGGCTGCGGTGATTGCTATTCCTGATGAGAAGTGGCTTGAGCGACCTCTGGCAATTGTAATTTCAGTTGTGGATGTTTCATTGATACAAAGTGAACTGGAAGAATTGCTAGCGAAAAAATTTGCCAAGATCTGGCTTCCGGAGAAATATGCTTTTGTAAAAGAGATTCCTAAAACGAGCGTAGGGAAGATTGATAAGAAAGTGTTGAGGCAGAGGTATAAGGATGGGACGCTGGTTTAATTTATAGTTCTTGGTTCTTGGTCCTGAGTTCTGGGTTCAAGATTTGGGATTGCTAATAGTAAGGAAGAAATTAATGTCGAATAATGAACGCCGAATTTCGAATATCGCAGTGATCGCGGTTTACGAAGTGATTTTTTTACTGTATTGGTATTGAGTCAACAAATCTTTTATTCAGTTGCGCCTACGTCGATATTCGACATTCAGTGTTCAGTGTTCGACATTGTATTAAATTAAATCTTCGGAGCAAGCCAAAGGAATCCTGCAGCAATAAGGAAAATAAAATAGAATATTACTTGTGAAATTTCTTTTGTTTCATACTTATTAATCGTGCGGATTTCACTAATGACACTGCTCTGAGCAAGTAAATTCTCTCTAACCTGATTTGAAAAACGAAGTGCCTTCCAATCTTCTTTGGCAGAAACAAAATAATGAAGCTCAGTCGAATCTTCTTTAATGGAAAATTGATGCCATCCTGAATTGCCTGCCCAGGTCTTAGCCTTCCACAGATCATCGATGATTACGTCTTCGGTTAAGGGCAATAATGTTTTGTCTGAAAGCAAGGTTGGCTTTGTTCCGGAGCTGATAATCTCCATGGAAACAGATTCATCTGTATAATATGGAAATGGATTATTTATGCTCATCTTAAATTTTTCATTCTTGCTGCGTGCTGTATATTCAATTAGCGTGGACCATATTGTCGAGTAGTCGTCGACATTTCCTTCAAGCCGGATCTTGTATGTTTCGCTTAAAAGCTGGAATGCAACTTTACCGGCTCCATTGTAATGATAGCCAGAAAGAATACGCTCTCGATGAGTCGTAACAGGTCGAATGGAGGGATCGGGAGTGATCTCAATTGATTGAGCAGGAAGAACATGAAGTTTTGAATCTGATAGTTTTATGTGGACCGTGTCAAGTGCAATTTGCTTCACACTGATGGGAAGAAACTGGCTAATTGTTTTTTCTTTTTCAGGAATTTCGAGAATAATCATTCCTAATCCATTTTGAATCGCATTCCCTAATGCATTCTTTTCAGACGAACTTAGTCCTGTCAGAACTGAACTATCAATAAATAATAGGTCGATAGACTCAGCGAGCTCTGGTGTAATTTTATCAATTCTGGAAGAGGCAGTATTAGCATATTCATATTTGAAATTATTCTTCGAGGTCTGGTAACGCAGAGCAATTGCATGACCTTTTTCAGCAAGGTAATTTTTTAAATAACGAATCTCCGCCGTCGGGAATTTCTGCAGGACGAGGATTTTAAGTTTTTGTTCAGGCACGACTTCGATTGGTAATTTTTCATTGACAGGATTGTCTCCTTTGGATGAGATCGTGCAAACAAAAAGTCCTTGCTGTTTTGGTTTTGTCGAAAATGAAAATGGTACAAGGCCTTTCCCCTTTAGTGAAACTGAATCTTCCGTTCCAAACGCACTAAGTTTCAGGACTACATTTTCATTGGTGTTAAGAACACCTCTGATGTAAGCGGATTCGTTTGCCCTGATTGGTTTTTCTATAAAGAGCTGGGTTATGCCTAAAGGAATATTTCCAGGAAGAAATTGAAAATTCCTGTTACCAACCAGATCAAGTTCATCTGAAGAAAGTCCACTACCTAACACGAAAAGAGTTTCTTCACCAATATTGGACAGGTTTTGATTTTCATTAAGTGATTCTGACAAAGGGAAAGACTCCGCTTCCTCGGTTCGGTAGATTTTTAACGTAGGATGAATTTTCAGAAGACTGTCGGCTTTTGATTTGTCATAGCCTTTCGTCAAAAGAATATTTTTCAATGAAGGTTTTTCTTCTTTAAAAGATGGCTTTAGTAATAGGCCAAGAATTGAAGTCAGAATAAGGACTTGGGCAATTATCCGGGCGATTAGAAATCGTTGCTTGCGTTGAAATTCTTTCCAGATAAAAAATGCAAAGGCAATTCCTACTATGAGGCCAACGGCCCACAATGGAAAAACAGGATCAAAAGAAAGCCCGAACTTACTCATCTCTTTTATCGAGGCTTTGTAAAAATTTCTGATCCAGTGAATGCATTGCTGCGGGCGCGCTCGATGGAGAAGACGGCTTCGGCGGTAATACTTTCCAAAGGATATTACGGACTTCGATTACTGTTTTTCTCAGGTTATCCGGTTTAACTTTACCGTCAGTGATGGCTTTAATGAGTGAAAGTCCTTTCAGATAGATTCCCGGTTGTTCTATTGCTTCAACTGATAATTCCTGGCCAGCTATCGTGAACGTTCTTTTAGACTCTGAGGTAAGGATGAAAGAATTCTCCTGAAGCATCTTCTCCGTAAGCAATAAGGCGTGCTGGATAGCAGGATACTTTTCTTTCGAAGAATTGGTATAGTGGTTTGTTGATGTTTTTATCTCTGTCAGGTCCGCAGTTAACCTCTTCTCTTCTTTCAGCGGGGGAGGATCAAAACCGGAGCGATGCACATAAATACGAGAGTCGTTACTGATTTCTTTGAGGAGTTTCAGGGCTTTATATTGATAAGGAAGTGATTTGGCCGGGTCGAACATTCTTAAATGAAGTTCGGCATCCCACATGATGGCCAGGGCCGCTTTTAGTTTTGCTTTTACCGATTGATATAAAAATGTAGCTTCTTCGCTGTTGTCGTGCTGGTGAATAAATTCTTTCATCGGATCCTCTTTTTCGTTGGGATCTTTTATTCCACCATGCTCATGCTCTTTTGGCGCGACAAGATTGTGCTCATTCTCAGTATCATGTGCATCGCTCCGGTTTTGATCCTCCCCCGCTGAAAGAAGAGAAGAGGTTAACTGCGGACCTGACAGAGATAAA
>JANYDR010000517.1 GCA_025363495.1 Cyclobacteriaceae bacterium
AGCAATGATTTCTCCCTCAAAAACACCAGCACCTAGATAAATTGAAGCTCCAGGCATACTATACGAGGAGTTAACAGACGAAATGAATTTTTCCCTTGACATCGTTTTTATGTAATTTTCAATTCTAACCAATTCAACAAACTTATGAAAATCGTAACATTCCTCGTATTACTTCTTGCTGGCACCGGCGCCTTTGCTCAACTTGATTTAAAGAAAGCTGCTTCGGCTGCATCAACCCTTGGGTTTGACGCCTCCAAAACAGGCAAGAGTATCATGGACTCAATAACTCCGAAGCTTGGCCTTACAGGAGATCAAACAACAAAAGTCTCCGGAGTCGTAAATCAATTTTTAACAAATAAATCAAGTTACATTACAACGGCCCAAACCAAACCTGCCGAATACAAAACAAAATTAGAGGCAGGTCAGAAAACACTTTTTGATGGAATGAAAGCACAGGTCACACCGGCTCAATTCACTAAGTTCTTAAGCTTAAAACCAGCGCAAGCCGACGCTGCCAATTCACTCACACAATTATTCTATTAGTATTTATGAGAAAATTTACTGGCTCTATTTCAACTATTGCAATTCTTGTTATTATGAGCACACTATCAGCAAGAGCACAAAGCAATGCAACATCTTCAAAGAACTTACGACATGTTGTCTTGTTTAAATTTAAAGACACATCCAAGCCTGCGGACGTTAAGAAAGTCGAAGATGCGTTCCGCGCACTTCCTGGAAAAATCAACCTTATAAAGGATTTTGAATGGGGCACTAACAACAGTCCCGAGAATCTTAATCAAGGATTGACGCACTGCTTTTTTGCTACATTCTCAAGCGAAAAAGACCGGGATGCATATTTGGTCCACCCTAGTCATGTTGCATTTGTAGAAATTCTAAAACCGCACCTGGACAAAGCAACAGTGATTGATTATTGGGCTGGAAAGTAAATCGAGAAGTAAGAAACCAGTATTTCAATTCAAACCCTGATCATGAAAAAACTCATTATAATTCTTGCTTTACTTTCGTTTAAAGTTGTTGCTCAAGAGGCAATCAAGAAAGCGCCGGAGATAAAAGAAGGCGAAGGACCTTTTACGCAACTTATACTCCGGGGCGCAATGCTTATTGATGGCACAGGTGCACCTCCCGTTGGTCCGGTTGACATCATAGTGAAACAAAACAGAATTGTCTCTATTGTTAGTCTTGGATTACCAACTCCGGGAATGTCAAGTGATGGTAACCGAACCAGGCTTGAAGCTGGTGGGAAAGAGTTGAACTGTGAAGGTATGTATGTGATGCCCGGTTTTGTAGACATGCATGGTCACATTGGCGGCGGTCAGGCTCCCAATGCCGAATATGTTTTTAAATTATGGATGGCCCACGGCATCACTACCATCCGGGACCCAGGCTCAAGCAATGGAGTTGATTGGGTATTGGATCAGAAAAATAAAAGTGCTCAAAATTTAATTACGGCGCCCCGCATCAAAGCGTATGTAACATTCGGCACCGGAAGTACGGAAGCAATCCACACACCAGAACAAGCAAGAGCATGGGTCAACGCCAATAAAAACAAAGGCGCTGATGGAATAAAATTCTTTGGAGCGGCTCCAGAACTTATGGATGCAGCTCTCCGTGAAAACAAACGACTTGGATTACGCTCTGCGTGCCATCATGCACAGTTAGGAGTCGCGCGCTGGAATGTAATTCAATCAGCACGCGCCGGACTTACTACAATGGAGCACTGGTATGGATTACCCGAAGCGATGCTTACAAGTTCAACGATCCAAAACTACCCATTGGATTACAATTACTCTAACGAGCAAAATCGTTTTGAGGAAGCAGGTCGTTTGTGGAAACAGGCAGCGGAACCTTTTTCACCAAAGTGGAATGCCGTGATGGACACCTTATTAAAAATGGATTTTACTCTTGATCCGACATTTGATACTTACGAAGCTGCAAGGGATTTGCATAAAGCGCGCCGGCAGGAATGGCATGAGATCTACACTTTACCAAAGCTGTGGGCATTTTATCAACCCAATCGCAATGCACATGGTTCATTCTGGTTTTCATGGGGTACTGAACAAGAGGTTGCCTGGAGAGAAAATTTTCGTTTATGGATGATGTTTGTAAATGAATATAAAAATCGCGGTGGTCGTGTAACTGCCGGATCGGACAATGCATTCATTTTTCAACTCTACGGATTCGGATATATCCGTGAACTGGAACTGTTACGGGAAGCAGGCTTTCACCCCCTGGAGGTAATTCGTTCCGCAACATTGTATGGTGCTCAGGCACTTGGAATGGAAAAGGAAATTGGTTCTGTGGAGATTGGCAAGCTTGCAGATTTTGCTATCATTGATCAAAATCCGTTGGAAAATCTTCAGGTTTTATATGGAGTGGGCGCGATCAAGCTGATGGATGATAATACTGTTAAGCGCGTTGGGGGTATTAAATACACGATCAAGGACGGGATCATATACGATTCAAAGAAATTATTGAATGATGTGAAGAAAATCGTGGATGATGAAAAAGCAAAGTCGGGTTTTGTATTAAAGCAGCCCGGAAACTAAGCATGCGAATATTTCTTAAAACCGCATAGAAACATAGATCACATAGTTATTAAAAGCGCTATGTTTACTATGTTCTATGTGGTTAAAAAATTTATAGCAAAAGTATTCTTGTATCTATCCAGGTATCACAGTCTACTAACAAATAATACTGATTGTCAGTAAACCGACTTTTTCTCATTCGTAATTGACTTACTTTTAATCATTGAAATCAAAATCCATGAAAAAACAATCTGCTGTAAGTCTCTTAGTCTTATTAATCACGGTCTTTTCCGCAGTGGCCCAACAACAACCTGAAGTATATTCCACGGAAGCAGGTGCCATTCAGGGATATGATCCTGTTGCTTTTTTTAAAGAAAGTAAACCTGTCATGGGAAAAAAAGAGTTTAGCTGGTCATGGAACAATGCTGACTGGCACTTTTCATCTCAGGAAAATCTGAATCTTTTTAAGGCGGACCCTACAGCGTACGCCCCACAATATGGTGGATACTGCGCTTATGGAACCGCTTCCGGTCACAAGTCCCCCACGCAACCCGAAACATGGACCGTTGTAAATAACAAACTGTATTTTAATTATAACGCCGACGTTCAGAAGTTGTGGAACAAAAATCAAAAAGGACTTATTGAGCAAGCTGATAAGAAATGGCCTACAGTTAAAAAAGAATGACTTCGCTAAAAGCTTCAGCGGTAAAAAAAGAATGAAGTACATTTTATTTGTGATCATTATCTTTTCAGGATGCAAGCTTTACGGACAAGGGTTTGCGGTGGTTGAATTATATACTTCGCAGGGATGTTCAAGTTGTCCTGCCGCCGATAAAAATTTTGGTGAAATAGTTCGGAAGCTGGAAGAGGAAGGAAAACAAGTATACGGCTTATCCTTTCATGTTGACTATTGGAATTATATTGGGTGGAAAGATCCTTATAGCAGCAAAGAGTTTACTAAAAGACAAAACTCCTATGCAGGTGCATTGAATTTAAATTCGATCTACACTCCCCAAATGATTGTTAACGGCAGCGCAGAATTCATTGGCTCGGATAAGAACACCGCCAAAAAAAATATTGATGCCGCCTTAAAGCAAAAACCCTCGTACATCATCACCCTCTCTGATCTTGCCGTTTCGGGTGATCAGATCCAGATGACGTACTCTCTCAATAACACTCCTTCCGGCGAGACACTTAATCTTGCAATTGTTGAAAGAGACGTTGAAAATTTTGTTCCAAAAGGAGAGAACACCGGCAAGACACTGCATCACGAAAATGTAGTCCGATCATTCAGTTCCATGCCGTTACAACAGAAAGGAATAATAGAATTAAAAGCATCCTCACTTAACTTAGCCAAATCGACTGTGATTGTGTTTGTTCAAAATAAACAATTTCACATTGTTGCAGCTACTTCAATACCGCTGAATTAATTTATTATTATGCATTGCCATACACTTTAAAAATAGTGTCACGCAAAGGTGCTGATTCATTTGAGGCTGCAAAAGAGAGGACTTCAGCGATCGCCTCCGGTGCGACCCACGAAGAAAAATTTGCCTCCGGCATTGCTTTGCGATTGGCGGGAGTATCAATGGTGCTTGGAACAATCACTGAAGAAAGGACATTCTTAGCTGCGCCTTCAGCATTGAGAAAGTCAGCCAGTTTAAATATCAGGGATTTTGAAAGAGCATAAGCCAACGATCCCTTGCCATCTTTGGGCTGTAAGGCAGGTCGCGCGCCAATAAAAATAATGCGGCCACCAGTAGTCTGTTTGATCATTTGCAAAAAAGCTGGCCTGGCAATAAAGTAAGCAGTTTCAAAGTTAAGTGAATACATTTTACGGAGTTGTGATCCATCAGTTTCAAGAACAGAACCTGGGGCATACCCTCCCACCAGTAATAAAGTCGCGTCGATGGACTTATAGTTTGAAACAATTTTGACAACCAATTCTTTCGAAGATTTTTCCAATGTAAGGTCTGCCTCCATCACAACAAAGTCCCCTGTCGTGTCAACGCTCATTTTATTACCTGGAGAAACAACAGCAATCACGCGATGTCCTTCCAATAGAAATTTCTCCACGACTGCCTTACCAAGATTGCCGGCAGCACCAGTGATTAGGATAGTTTTTTTCATAGCTAATGAGATAAAGAGACGAAAGATAAATCAAAATAATATTATGCTCGGTTGATTTACGGGAGATAAAATTCGTTTCCCGTCATGTTTGATTTTTGCGAAGTTCTTGGATATCGCAGAATTCCGACATCTATTTCTTTTTCCCTTTCTTCTCCGACGAGTTTTCAAATCCATAGACGGATTTAATCCCCGAAAGAACTGACTTCCACCAGTAGTTAAATATCGCCTTTTGAGTATCCCGTTCCCAGTGTATGTTGCCGGTGCGCTTATCCTTTGAATCATTTTTGTCGATCTTCTTTTTTACGAAAGCACCGATGATCAGGGTAACAATCTTATTGGTTGATTTGTACGCATCATCCTTGACACCAAGTATTTTCAGATCCGTGTATCTCAATTCCAACTCACCTTCCGACTTCTTATTGTCATATTGAAAGTTAAACTTCATTGCCTGCAACTGCCCAGTTTCAATTTTAATGTTTGCTACCGGCTCCAACATTGTATTAATTTCCGGCATGGAAAAATTAAGCAAAGATCCCTTTGCAGCATAAATTTTATTTACTTCGTGCGGGAACTTAAAATTTACATTAAGATCACCCGCATTCATAAATCTGGTGCGCACTTTCATCTCGGATATCCCGGACGAATCATTTGACACATTGTAAATTGCCGCACTCAAATCATTGAAAGAAATTCTTCCTATTGCATCTCCTTTTTCAGGATGCTCCTGATACGAAACAAGACTTGGTAATATTCTGATCGAATCAATGTGAAGTGGAAAATTCAATTTATGCAAAAATGCTACCGGAAGGATTGTTGGCTTCCTCAAAGCTCTTTGAAACCGCTTGTCGCGAAACACTTCGAGGTTAAAACGAAATACTACCTCCCTCGCAATAAAAGAAGGCTTGATCGTTTCACTCATTTCAAATCCATTAACAACTAACGATGCCATCATCAAATTGAATTGATCCATCTGTCGACCGGTTTTCTTTGCAAATTCCAATCTGTCAAGTGTTGGCAATAGCTCAAGAGAATCCAGTTGAATTAGCTTCTCCTTATGATGATAGGAAAGTTTTTGCAGGGTAAGACTATAAAAACGCGTCGGCAAATCAATTGCGATCGCACTGGCAGTAACATCCTCAACTTTCCACTTCATTGAGTCGGTATTGATATTGGTCACCGAAAAGTTGTCAAGCACAAAATTGAGCCGGGCCTTTAGTGTTACTCCACAGGAGGCACTGTCAACCATTTCAAGTCTTCCTGAATCGATTCGCACCAAATCAATCTGAAGATCTTTTAATGAACTATTAGCCCTTGATTTTTCAGAGTTAGTCTTTTTATGATGATCTGCATATAAAACCCAAGGGTGCCTTAAAACGACGGAGCTTATTGAAAGTTTCTTATCAAGAAGCAATGAAATAAAGGATATCCCTTTTATCGAAAGTTCTTCAATTGTGCCGCCGGAAGAGCAAACAGAATCTGAACCAATCTTTATCTGTACTTCTTTTAATTTCAGGTTTCCCGAAAAAAAGTTAACATCAAATGACAAATATGTCATTGCAATCCCCTGCGATTGAAGATTTTCAATTTTATTCGAAAATGTCTTTTTAATCTTCCAGAATATGAATGCCCTGCCTCCAAAGAACAAAAGAACCATCAGGATCAATACCGAATAAAGGATGCCTCTCTTTGAAGACTTTTTCATTTTGATTAAAATAAAAAAGTCAGGCGTTTGACCGCCCGACTTTTCCCTCCCCTAACCTACTTGCCAGAACAGCAAGCATTACCTTATATGTCTTTTAAGATCTTCGTATAAACCCGAGGGTTTCAAGTGTTCCCACTAACGTCATCCCCAATAACATTAACGACACCGTCGATCTTACTACGTAACTAAAAGCTCTCGATATTAATACTTCAGATTTCATGACTCTTTATGCTTCCAACTCCAAATTATTTCCTACACCCTGGTTCTCTAAATAATCCTGCCAGTTTTAAATACATTCGAAATCAGCTCTTTTTAACACTCAACCGATACTTTTTGTAGAATTTTCTCTACAAATAAGAACTGCCTTGTACCAATTTTGCCACACCTAGATGGTAAGAGTCATGGTTTGTGGCATAGAATTTTAAGGACTAAAGAAAATATCGATTTATGAAAGTTCTAACCCTTTTCATGACCATGACTTTAGGTTCAGTTGGGTTGAGTTGTGCCCAGGAACTGAGGCTGGAAAGTGATTCCGTAGAAATAAATATTGAGAGGGCCGCTATTACCAAAGAGCTATCTCAATTGCGTGACTCCATTAAGCAAACAATAAAAATATTTGATTCGAAAATCCGAAAAGCATCAGCCAATAAGAAAGAGAAGCTGGAAAGTACCCAGAAAGACCTCATCGAATATATGAACCGGGTAAAGTCTGATCTTCAGGAAACTTCGCTTACCGCAAGGAACGCATGGACTGTAGACTCGGCCAGCAGGATAAAAGTCAGCACAAGCGCAACCCGTCGGGAATACTATCGCATAAGACGCAGTAGTTTCAAATAGCTGTTAATCATGCTTTGACCACCTCTAAATGAAAGCCAAACTCCTCGCAATTTTTATTATTATATCACTGACCATTTTAACTTCCTGCGGCAATCGTTCCAAGAATGAAGTTAAGGATCATCCGATTTCAGAGAAGAAATCAATTAGTCCTGAGGCAAAAACCCCATTATCAGACTCAGCGTCAACAACCAAAAACAAAAAGCTAATTCAAAAGGTAAGTCTCACAGAAAATGAATCAGATTTTTTAATAACTGCAGCCGAAGGAAGAATGATGGGAGCGCTGGAGGGAAAAGCAGCCATTAAAAAAGGTACAACCAGTGAGATCAAAAATTACGGTCAACTGATGATCAGGGATCAAAAGACTATGTTAGCCGACCTGAAAAATTTAGCACGGACATTGTCGGCCGTGCTTCCAGATACGATTAGTTCGGAGAAACAAAATGGACTGAAAAATCTGCTTGAAAAAGAGTCTAAAAAATTTGACAGGAAATTTGTTAAGATGATGAAAATCGATCATCGAAGAGACATAAAGCTTTTTACCAAAGCAAAGAACTATGATAATGCTAAGATCAAGGCATTTGCTGCACAATACCTGCCTCTTATTGAGTCCCACCTTGAGAAGGCCAAAGCCCTCAGGAAAAAGAAAGAAAATAAGTCAAAGCAATCAAAAAAATGATGCAGAAAAAAATCTTGCCGGAACCATAAAACCATAAGTCATGATAGAGAATGAACCGAATGAACTGACACTAATCTTTAATTCTGATAAATCAGAGGACAAGAAAGCCCGTGCCTTTGTAGAAACAATTACAGAGTATACGGTGAAGACACTCGACTTGAAAAAACAAGCCCTCACGGAGACACAACTCGCTGAAATAGCCAATAAGATGGGTGTCAGAATCAAGGATTTGATTGACCCAACATACAAAGATCGGTTTGAATCAAAAGATGGTAATACTATTGATGAAGTCTATGACAACGACCTATTAACTATTCTGAAGCAGGAACCGATTTTACTTCACACTCCTATCGCTATCATAGGAAAACGTGCCTACAAGTATGATTCAGCTTACGACTTACTGAATAAGAATACGAGCACGGATGGTGTCTTATCAGCTATGGGTGGAAATAAAGAAGAGCAAAGAAGCTGAGAATCTGGGTGTTGAGACATGGAATGCCCAAAGCACAAAAAAGAGAGGCACTAATTAATAACGCCTCTCTTTCTATAAATGCTTATTAGCTATTTAAAGGTGTAACGGATGCCTAATCCGCCCCAGCTTCCGACAAAGCCCCGATGGTCCCCAAATTCAAATGATGGCTGCCAGTCAAGGGAAAGATTAATTGGAACGCCATCAAATTTATAATCCAATCCCAGCACTCCATCAATACCCACAAACGAGCCGGAGCCGTCCCCATTATAATAATTATGATCATAATAGTTATTATTATAGAATCCAACGTGTGCTCCAGGGCCAACATACCATTTCAATCCGGGTGCATCCGGAAAATCAAAATGGAATTCATAAAGACCGGTAATTCTGGCTCCGCGATTCCAAAAATATCCAATACCCTCAACAGCACGATTTTCCCTTACGAAATGTTTGATGCTTATGCCTCCCCCATCTCCCCAAACTTTTACACCCAGGGCGGTGGTATAATCTTGGTTCATTGCCTGAGCTTTTACCTGAAGCGTTGTAAACATCCCCGACACGCCAACCAAGAAAACAACTAATAATTTGTTCATTTTTCTTATGTTTAATATTCTTATAAAAGAATAATCAGCAAAATGATGATAAGAATGAGAGCGCCGACAGATATATAAACTCCGCCACCGTCCTGTGTTTTCTTAATTGCTTTTACTTCCTTTCTCAATTCTCTTTTCTCGGGCCTGGATAAATTACTTTTATCCATAGCTTTAATCTCTTCCAATCGGTTGGTTAACCTTTGAGATTCTGGAACGTCCATCGGTTTGGACGAGTTTGTTGAGAATGGTTTAGTCATGGATTGCGATGGCAATGACACGGCAATTAACATAACAAGAAAAGTGGCTTTCAATAAATTTTTCATTTTACTTTTTTTAAAGGGTTATACAAACAGTGATAAAATTTGTGTGCCAATGAATTAAGACATTGCAAAGGCTCAAAGACTGATCTTACCCCACTGGTTGTAGAATATTTTCCTCATTTTCCGATTCAAGCCACTTTGAACCGGACCAAAAGACAATTATATCCGTCTCAAATCTTCCAG
>JANYDR010000437.1 GCA_025363495.1 Cyclobacteriaceae bacterium
CCTACAATAACTCATTCGCTCCTTAGCGTTGAGGTTGGATTTTCAGTGATAACACGCCTCAACTGTGATCCTACAGTTATCGCAACAGTAGCTGCCATCAAAGAAATAGCAACTAAAAAAGGCAAGGGATTGGGTGCCTGGGGTTCCGGATAAAGATGCTGGATGAGCGTGTTAACAAAATAAAAGCCAGCGGGAGCACCAATTAAAAAGGCAACTCCCAATATCATGATATAATCTCTGTTCATCAATTTGAAAATTTGCAAAACGTTGGCCCCAAACACTTTTCGAATGCTAAATTCTTTTATTCTTCTGGTGATATTATAAGAAACCAGGCCAAACAGCCCAAGACACGCAAGCAACACTGCCATAGTTGAGAAGAAGTAAAGTAATTTTATGTTGGCATCGTTATCCCTATAAAAAATTTCGAGGACAGAGTCCTGAAAAAATCCTTCGTACGGATCGTCCGGTGCTACTTCTTTCCAGGCACCTTTGAGAAAAGATTCTACTTCCGCCTGCTTGTTGGGACCGGTACGCAATGAAAGAAAACGAAAATTATTTTCGGGAGCGACTCTAAAGATCACAGGCAATGTAATATTGTAAAACCCGCTGTAATGAAAATCGTAAACCACACCTACGACATAGTATTTAACGCTATCGTATTCAAAAGATTGTTTGAGAGGCTGCCGCCAGTTCATATGTTTAGCAAAAGACTCATTTATTATTACTGATTCGCGATTATCGGTTTCAATTTCCTTCTTAAAAAATCTTCCTTCTTTCAAACGCATGTTCATTGTCTCGAGGTAATCGTATCCAGCGAGATATTCTACTGCCTGAAACTTTTTCTTTTGCAAATCATCGATATTTATTGGTCTGTTTTGATGACCTACTGCATCAGCTGATCCTGCAACAGATTCAATATTCTGATTTGAAGAAACCTTGTCTCGCAAAGCAAGATATTGGGTCTTATTTTTAACCGGCACAACAATGTTGCGGTCATGATTATACCCCCAGTCCCTGTTTCTTTGAAATGTAGCGTTATCAATAAAAACAAAAGAGCCAACGATCGTTGTAAAGGCCAACACAAATTGAGATGTGAGAAGTATCCGACTAAAAAGTCCCCGCTGACCAAATTTCTCACGACCTCGAAGTATTGCAATAGGTGTGAATCTTGAAACATAAAGTGCTGGATACGTTCCTGAGACGAGGCCAATGAATGTCAATAGTCCAAAGAAGAAAAGAAGCACAGTATTACCCGATGAAAGCATGAACGGAATTTCAAATGGGTAGAGCGAATTAATACCTGGAAGAAAAAGCAGGTAGGAAAGCATGGCTCCCGTGACTAATGAAAACGTACACATCAAAACATTCTCAGTAAGAAATTGCTGAACGATCTGTTTTCGTCCACTTCCAATTACTTTTCGGATCCCAATTTCCTTAAGGCGTGTAGAGACGGTGGCCACAGCCACATTCATGTAATTGAAGCATGCCAATAATAAAAGAAGAAGCGCAATAATTCCCATTGACCAAACTCCCTTCGGATCTGCTCCGTAAGAAATCTCGCTGGATATAACATTTGATTTTGAAGACAGTTCTGGCAGAGAAACAAAATCGAATGACTCCACTCCGCCCCGTTGTGATGTAGTGTTGGAATTATACAAAGCACTGTACTTATCCATTCCCGATTTTAATTCAGCAATGTCATGCCCCGGTTTAAGCATAACAAAGGTAGCGTCAACAAGGTCTCTCCAACTCTGGGTGTCTTTAAGACCAAGATCATAGAACTTCTCCATGGATAAAAGAATGCCAAAACGCATGCCCGAGTTTTCGGGAAGCCTGAGGACCGCCCCAACTATAAACTCCTGTTTAGACCCATCTGAAAATTTTAACGATAGGGTTTGACCGACCGGTTCTACAGCACCAAAATATTTCTGAGCAATCGGACCCGTAAGGACAATGCTATTTTTATTCTTGAGTGCAAGCTGATCACCTTTAATAACTGGGAAAGAAAATATCTGCTGGAATGTAGGATCAACAAACCAAATGGACTCGCTAAAGACTACATCATTGTAACGCACAGCGGCTCCTCCAAATTCCACCCGGGCCGTTGATTCAACCTCCGGATGTTCACTGCTTAAAAAAGGTCCAAGCATTAATGGTGAATCTCCCCATGGTACCAGTTTGTTATTTTCATTTACCATTGATACAACTTCATAAATTCTTTCTTTGTTGGAATGAAAAGAATCCATGTGCCACATGAAGTCCATAAAAATAAAAACAGTAACAGCGACGCCGACCCCAAGCGATAGTCCGAGCACATTAATCAATGTGGTAAGTCGGTTACTGATAGCATTCCTCATACCGGTAAGCAGGTAACTTTTGAACATAGTGGTGTAGAAAGAATTTACTGGTTTGACGTTTCTGACGTTTTTTAGTTTAAAAAAGCGAATAACATTCCAGACAAATTGCCATTGAGCTATTCGTTTACTCCGAGCCGACTTCCGCCGGAACAACTCATGAAGGTCTCCTTGTATTTCTTCCAGCTTATCGGGACGACAATACCATTGTAGAAATTTATCGGCCCACTTCGGAGGTCTCATTTTTCGTTATTTGTTGACAGTTGCTTGTTGCTCAATTCCATTCACCACCATGAACGATCAACGAACACCAACTTTTCAATGACTAAACTGCAAGGCTATCCTTGGTATCTGGCTGTATAATTGATTGCGTAATTCATTTGAATTTTCCAGGGCACGCTTCCCGGCAGCCGTCAATAAAAAGATCCTTTTTCTCCGGCCGCCCCTTTCATCTGTTGGATCGCTCATTTTTGACTTTAAAAATCCTTTCTCTTCCAATCGTGTGAGCACAGAATGTACAGCACTGATGTTAAGACTACGACCCGCTTGTTTCTCAATCTCGTCCATTACTGAAACACCGTATGCTTCCGGATAAAGAATACCGACGTGTAACAGCACCAGCTCTTCCAATTCACCTAAATACGCTCCTCTCATAGTATTGTAATTAGTTCTGCAAACGTGAAAGTAATAAATATGTTTCACTTTTGTAGGAGAAAAAAGTTAAAAGTGTAGAGTTTAATGCGTAAAGACTGTTTGCGGAAACATCCTGACCCGGAAAGGGTCCGTTTCACGTTAAAGCTTGTTGTACCGGCTGTAATAACTTTCCGCCTGAAGCGTTTTCTCCACTTCGTCGATTGCCTGGAGCAAGCTGTGTTTGCCGTTATAAATCTGATGAGCAACAATTGACATTTTATCCCAAAGTGGCTGCATCTCTTCTTTCATTGCAACGGCTTTTGGTGTGAGCGAAAGCATTCTTTTTCTTTTATCGGTTTTACCGATAACGGACTTAATCAATTTTTTCTTTTCCATTTCCCTTACAAGTGCGATGACTGAAGGATGAGCATAGCCCAATTCGTCAGCCAATTCGATGATACTAAGCGGTGATCGCTTGGTTAATACAAACAGAACGGGAAACCATTTGGATTCGAAATCAATTCCGTGCTCTTTATAAATGCGCGATACATCTTTCCTGGTTATCTCGCTTAATCTCATCAAGCGGGTTGACAATGCGAGTTCACCCAACTCATTAATGATGTTCATTTTGATTAAATGATGAATTATAAGTTATGAATTAATTCTCATGCGGACGAAAATTAGTCGGCAACATCAATTGCAAAAATCGAAGGTCGAGCCATTTACCAAACTTATACCCCACCTGCTTAAAAAGGGCTACTTCATCGAATCCAAATTGCTTATGAAGATTAAAACTAATTTCGTTTGATGCATCAATGCTTGCGATAATCGTGTGTACTTCCTTTGCAGACGCTATGTCGATCAGTTGTCGTAATAATTTTTTAGCTATTCCTCTGCCTCTGAAATCCTTGTGAACATAAATTGAATGCTCTATGGAATACCGGTAGGCAGCCCAGGCTCTGAATGGTCCGTAAGATGCAAAGCCAACAACCTTATCACCATCAAGCGCTATCAAAACAGGAATTTTGTCCCTCAATTTATCCTCAAACCACTTTAATCGCAATATCTATTGTATGCGGACGATAATCGTAGACAGCAGTAGTGGTAAGTATAGCATCGTTATAAATTTCCAGAATCTCAGGCAGATGCTCTTTCGAAGCTTCCTGTATTGAAAGATCCATAGCTAAAGGGTTTTAAATTATTATGTAGTTGACTACATAAATCTATAAAACTGTATGGATTCTTCAAAAAGCATTTATTCATTGTCTTATAAAAAGTTCAAAATAGCTCCAAAATGAGCTATTTATGGTATCTGGCGTCAAGACTAAATGGCTTACTCATTTTTAATTCTATAAATTTTCACCGGGTTGCCATCGTAAATTGTATGCTTTTCGAGGTACAATCTGTTTTTCAAAGCCACTCTCTCCGACTCCAGATTATTTTCATGAATGATAGAAATCAATGAATCTGAAAGTTGATTGGCAAAAGCATAGTCGATGCACTTCTTAGCAGCTTCGGTAGCATAGCCCTTATTCCAATGCTGTGGCATCATTGAATAGGCAACTTCAAGTTCTTCAGTATTATCAACACTTTGAACTAACAGCCCACATTGCCCAATAAACTCTCCGGACTTTTTATCAACAAGGGCATTCATTCCACCGAGGTCATTTTCATAACGGTAAAAAGCCTTATCAAACCATCGTATACAGTTTTCCTCAGGTGAAAAATCTTCCGTGAGCCAGTATTTATTCCACAAAGGATTTTTAAAAAATGTGAGCCAAGTTTTGAAATCATCTGGCTCTAGTGGACGAAATGATAACCGTTCTGATTCCTGATCAACGAGTAGATATTTCATTTTCACCGCAACAACAAGACTCAGACTCTCTGTGATTTATTTCTCCCTATAAAACTCCATCATCCAGGTAAGCTCCCATGTCTTGCCATTATCCTTTGAGAGTGATTGTTCCCAATAGGCAAAGTTCTTGCAGATTTTTGTCCACTCCACCCATACCAAAACATCCTGTCCATTAAAAATACCATTTGAGAGAAACGAACCCTTATTGCTCCAGAAAGTTCCCTTTAACGAGGGCATAACCAGGGACGACATTGTATCCATCCTGTCTATTTTCCAGAATTGGTTATTGTAATCAAACTGACGAACTACGCTTCGTTCGCATAATGTATTGCCATGAACGTAGCTGTGCATTGCGAAATTCCCAGGACCAACATTGCTTTTTTGCTCAGTATGCCTTGATTCAAAACTCATCCAATCATTGCATTCACATAGCCAGTTTTTCAGGCGGGTATTCACCACCTTCCATTGTCCCAGCAGAAAATCAAAATCTTCTAACATAGATTGTTTGTGACTTTTTTATTAAAAAGTCCTAAAAACGTATCAAAATTGGTTGATTTCCTTCAGATTCTAAAACATTGCATGTAAAACAATATTTCAACTCATAATTGATAAAACAAAAGCATATCTCCGCTATTCAAAATATGTGAAAAATCCATGGAACATCATAAATCCTCCAGTCTATAGTCTGGCGACGTATAATAACAACAAAGTGAATATGAATATCAGCACGTATGTGACAGCAGTAAGCCTGAAGCCAAAACAATACGTTGTTGCAGTGTATCAAAATACCAAATCGCTGGATAACCTGCGTACTAATAAACAAGTTTTATTACAGTTACTGGGTGCCTCACAGGTCGGGTTAGTTAATCCACTTGGCAAGAAGAGTGGCTTCACTTATGATAAGGACCTGTATTTACAGAAATATCAGAATTTGGAAGAATGGAAAGGATATGACACACTGCCAAACCTGTCAGCCATTATTTTGTTAAAAAAGAAATGGTCGAAAGTCACTGGGGATCATACTCTTTTCCTGTTTGATGTGCTGGCTGCCCGATCATTTCATAATGATCCTCTTACTCTTCAGCATCTGCGTGAAAAGAAACTTGTACGAATATGACAGAGCAAGACATAGATAGAATTATACAGATGGCGTGGGAAGACCGTACACCTTTCGAAGCGATCCAACAGCAATTCGGAATTTCAGAAAGTAAAGTGATCGGGCTAATGAGAAGTACTATGACAAAAAGCAGCTTCATGATGTGGCGTAAAAGAGTGAGCGGCAGAAAGACCAAGCATGCCCATCTACGTGAAAATGAAGTGGATCGGTTTAAATGTAATAGACAAAGAATTGTAAGTAAAAATAAAGTCAGTAAACGATTTTGATGATATGTTTCTGGACATTAATTCTAACCAACTTCTCCGGGCTCCTTCATCTTCACACCAAACTCCTTCATTAAATTACTCCCGTACTTACGGATCACATCAATAATTGGAATTGCCTTCAGACCTCTCTTCGTGATCGTGTATTCAACTTTAGGCGGTACCACAGCATAAACCTTACGGGTAACAAATCCCTCACCTTCCAAACTTCGCAGTACGCTCGAAAGCATTTTATGCGTAATGTGAGGCAACTCTTTCTTTAAATCACTGTAGCGAAGAGTTTTATCGCGCAACCGCCATAGGATTGGCATCTTCCATGT
>JANYDR010000475.1 GCA_025363495.1 Cyclobacteriaceae bacterium
TTTATAAGCCGCTACCTCAAAGCGGACTTCAAATTATGCTGACGTATATAGGTGCGCAGTATTTGATTGTTGAGGGAATCTTGAGGCACAGAGCTTAAAGTCGAAAGCTAAAAGCTTAAAGCAGACTTCACTGGCGATTAAGTTAAGGTCATCATCTGTTTAGCTGAAATATCAAATTTGGATTGGCTAATGCTTTAAACTAACGTACTCAAGCTTTCGACTTTTCTCGCTTCTTCAATATTCAAACGCCTTCACCATCTCACTATTCCTCAGCTCCTGATTAAATTCATTTAATCTTTTTTCCTTTCCGGAAACTTCGTACACCATAATGATATTATCGTGATCCTTTAGTTCTCTTCTTTTTCGAAAGACTAATCCCAATCCTTTCATTAATGCGTCTACCATGATGTCATCAATTGTTTTTCTATCAAATCTTATTCTGTAGGTTCTGGTTTGATGGAGACGTTCCAGGAGGTATTGAAATTTTTCAAAGACGGCGAGCACAATCAAAACACCAACCATTCCGAAAATGGCAATGAAGTATTCCCCAGCGCCAACGGCCATGCCAAGAGCAGCGGCAATCCATATCGTAGTAGCAGTGGTAATACCTGTAACGGAAAGCCCGTCTTTAAAAATTACTCCTGCTCCAAGAAAGCCAACACCGGTTACAATGGTCGATGCAATACGGTCCGGCGTTGATGGGCTCATTACCATTGACAGCTCCGTAAAAATCGTCGAGCCGAGACAAATCATAATCATCGTACGCAAGCCTGCTGCCTTGCTTCTGTACTCACGTTCAAAGCCAATAGCCGTACCAATGAAAAACGATATTAGCAGTCGCCATGCAAATTCCTCGTCCGCGTGAATATTCATATGCCTAGATTCAAAGAAAGTTAGGCAGATAAACCACAAATAAAAAAGCGAAGAATTTCTACTTCGCTCCACTTTATACTTTCAGCTTTAAATTTTTAGCTTCTCATCACATCTTCCTCACCTTACCGCTTCCGGAAGAGTGGCTATTTACGCTGGATGGATTTCCCTTGTACGTTACGCTTCCGCTTCCGCTGATCGTTGCGTCGAGAGCTGTTTTTACATTTATCTCCACATCACCTGAGCCTGAAATTCTAATATCGCATTTATCTGCTTCGAGGTTTGCTGCCAGTACTTTTCCTGATCCGCTGATGTGTGTCTTTACTTCATTCGCCGAGCCAGATGCTTCGATTTTTCCTGAACCGGACACACCGAAGTCGGCCTGATTGCGCACCGTAATGGCAAGCTCAACATTACCAGAGCCGCTCACATCACTATCAAAATTGTTACAAGAACCCTTTAGATCAACATTGCCGGAGCCTGAAACATCTGCTTCAATATTTCCATTGGCGGTTGCTTCGATCTGCAACGAACCCGATCCGCTTACATTCAAATCAAGATCGCCGGTTGTAAATTTTCCTTCACCAAGCAAATCTCCCGAGCCGCTAACACTGATCGCGTCAACATCTTTCATAGTTACGTATACAGTGATCTTATCGGAGTCTCTCCACTTCCATTCCATCCAGCGACCTTCTTTACCAATCACCAGCTTTCCGCCACTTACTTCTGTCCGGATTTCGCTTAAAACATCTTTTGGTCCTTCCAGCTCCACTTTTTGCACGCTTCCCTGTTTAAGATAAAGCTTGCCGGGAACCCGAAAAGATAATTTGGTAAACGTATCAACGGACCTTGTCTCGCGGGTCTGCGCGAAAGACATCATTCCAGCCGTCAGAAGGATTATAAAAAAGAGCGATAATTTTTTCATGGCAGTATATTGAATTAATAACAGTACAGACCGGGTTTGTCTCATAAAGGTTGCGCGCCCGGCCCCGAATCTTTTCCTTTGGACGTCTTTTAAAGCACATAAGTTGCATGGCTCCCTTTTCTTATCTGACAATCCAGGCATCCAGTAAGGGTAATTACAAGGAAAAAGGCAGCAAATTCCTCGCATTTGCTTATCCGGTCACGTCCGAGGAGGAGATAAAAAGCTATCTCAAAATACTTAAGAAAGAATATTTCGACGCCCGTCATCACGGCTATGCCTATATTCTCGGACTTGGTAAGGAAAAGAGCAGAGCGTTCGATGATGGAGAGCCGAATCACTCAACCGGTGATCCTATTTTGGGCCAGATACGTTCAAGAAATCTGACGAATGTGCTGGTAGTAGTCGTACGATATTTTGGTGGCACTAAGCTTGGTGTTGATGGACTGATCTTTGCGTATAAGACTGCTGCCGAAGAAGCTCTCTGCCAGGCAATTATTATCGAAAAAGAAGTTATTAAAGAATTTGAAGTTGTTTATGAATACGGCGCAACATCAGATGTAATGCGCGTGATTAAAGAGTTCGACATTGATATTATAAAACAGGATTTTGCTGAAGGTTGTCGAATGACAATCGCTGTCAAACTTCGTCGTCGGGAAGCCTTCATTGAGAAAATAAAATTGCTGAGGGTAATTAATGTTAAAGTTATGTTTCTTGACCAGAATTTATAAGGCACCTCAACAAGATCATTTTTCTTTCATCTCATTTTCTTTCGCCCGCTGCAGATATTCATACCTGTTCGGACGCAGGTAATAGGAAGTCCAACTTTTTTGTCCTGTCAGATAACTTGTTGGTGCGTCACTGGTCATGTAAGATTTAGGAACTTTATATTTTATCTTAATGGATTTCGCCCATTGCTCGTTGCTTCTGTATTCTCTCACCATGGATCTATAATTGGAAACGTATCCATGAATTATTAGTGAATCTTTTATATCCGCTATCGTTTTTAAATTCTGATAATTTGTGAGAAAGAAGCTGCGTTTATGAGATGAGGGGCCTGGGCTGGACAAGAATTTGTGAATAAATAAGGAGTCCCGGGTGACATCTTTAATCCTATTGTTCCAGTAAAGCGCATAAAAATAGGAGGGAGAGGAAGGGAAAAATGTTGGTCCCGATAAATAACGATTGATAATCTTCGAGTCATTTACCGAACTAAACATGACCTGACCCTTGGCAGAGTGCCAGGCAAAAAAACAGAGAATGCGAGAAGAAATCCCTTTGATTTCATATCGACAGCTTTAGTAAAATTGGACACAGTTTAGAGGGTTTACCCGAAAAATGTCACATAAAAGGTTGAATGAAATTCATTAGATTTCAGTCTCCTAATTCCAGGATTATGAAATTATTCCTCATTATTTGCCTGTGTGTTTTTTGTTTTGAGACTTATGCCCAAAATGCAGCAGATACACTTGCATACTCCCGACGCGTTGTTTCTATCACTATGCGCGATGGTGTGATGCTAAATACCGTAATCTATTCTCCTCAAAAAACACAAACTCCTCTTCCGATTCTATTGATGCGTACTCCTTATGGTGTTGATAAAATGCCATCGCCCAATAAAATAGAATACATCGCTGATATGGCAAAAGAAGGATACTTTTTTGCTTTTCAGGATATACGTGGACGATACAAATCAGAGGGAACGTTTGAAATGCAACGCTTTACCCGCGACAAGAAAAACTCTAAAGCAATTGATGAAAGCACCGACACCTATGATGCAATTGAATGGCTAATAAAAAATATTCCGGGCAACAACGGTAAGGTTGGAATGTACGGAATCTCCTATAGCGGATGGACGACAATGATCGGGAGCATTGAGCCGCATCCTGCATTAAAGGCTGTTTCTGAGCAGGCAAGTCCTTCCGATATGTGGATAGGTGACGATTTTCATCATAATGGGGCATTTAGACTAAGCTATGGATTTGAGTATGCCTACATGGAAGAAGCAACAAAAGAAGATGCGCACTTTCCTTTTGATAAATATGATACGTATGAATGGTATCTGAAACTTGGACCACTTTCTAATGTCAATGAAAAATATTTTCACGGTAAGATCCCAACGTGGAATGACTTTGCAAACCATCCGAACTACGATGAATTCTGGAAAAAACAATCTTTACCATATCGCCTCGGTGCACCAACGGTTCCTAATCTTCACGTAGCGGGTTATTGGGATCAGGAAGATTTTTATGGTCCACTAAAAGCATATGAAGTGCTTGAAAAAAAAGATACCAAAAATCAAAATTTTATTGTGATTGGCCCCTGGAATCATGGGGGATGGGGGCGCTCGAAAGGAGATAAGCTTGGAAATATAAAATTTGATGCTCCAACTGGTGAACAATTTCGCAAAGAGATACAGGCGCCCTGGTTTGCCTTCCATCTGAAAGGAAAAAATGAACCTCCAAAACCGGAAGCCATTCCATTTAACACTTCAGGCAGAGCAGACGGTAAATTCCCGGAGGCAGTGACATTTCAAACAGGATCAAATTCATGGCAGTCATACACAGCGTGGCCTCCTACAGGACAAAGCACCTTTAAGAATTTGTATTTTAAGGCAGATGGCAAGCTGTCATTTGATGCTCCAACGGACAAAGATTCTTTTGACTCGTATGTATCCGATCCATTTCATCCGGTACCCTATCGCAATCGTCCGATTGAGGCTACGTATAGTCCTGGCTCACGCTGGTTTACGTGGCTTACCGAAGATCAGCGATTTGTAAATAATCGTCCAGATGTAATGAGCTGGGAAACGGAAGTCCTCACGGATGATATTACTGTTACTGGAAATTTATTGGCCAACCTGTTTGCATCCACTTCTGGAACTGACAGCGACTGGATAGTAAAATTGATTGATGTGTATCCGGAAGAATATCCATCGGACCCTAAAATGAGTGGGTATCAATTCATGATAGCCAATGACGTATTTCGTGGACGTTTTCGGAATAATTTGGATAAACCCGAAGCGGTCAAGCCAGACGAAGTGAATAAATATTCCATTGATCTTCATGCCGCAAATCATGTGTTCAGGAAAGGGCATAAGATCATGGTGCAGGTGCAGAGTACATGGTTTCCGATCATTGATCGCAATCCACAGAAATTTGTACCGAATATTTTTGAGGCGAAGGAATCTGATTTTCAGGTCGCTACACAGAGGGTATATCGCTCTGCCACACAGGCTTCACATATTCAGTTGCCGGTTATGCCAAATAAATAATGTTCTCTTCATATCGGAATAAGTAGTCCTGATTTCTAAAATCTGACTCCTGGCTACCATGGAATTACTTAAATTAGCGGACTAAAATTTTTATAAAGATTATGAACAGACCAAAAGCAGCGCTGGGTTTCATCTTTGTAACCTTACTCATTGATGTAACAGGTTTTGGTATTATTATTCCGGTAGTCCCTGGATTAATTCAGCAGTTTCTTGGTCCCGGGGCTTCCATCAGCGATGCTGCTACTTATGGAGGATGGTTGATAGCTGCATACGCTATAACACAGTTTTTCTGTGCGCCGATTGTGGGAGGGCTAAGTGATCAATATGGAAGACGACCCGTCTTACTTGCATCATTGTTTGGTTTTGGGTTGGATTACTTATTCGTAGTGTTTGCACCCTCAATTGCCTGGCTCTTTGTTGGTAGAATTATTGCGGGGGTGATGGGCGCAAGTTTCACTACTGCGGGAGCTTATATTGCAGACATTAGTACACCTGAAAACAGGTCGCAGAATTTTGGAATTATCGGTGCAGCATTTGGATTAGGATTTATCATTGGACCGGTAATCGGAGGATTGTTGGGTAACATGGGTCCACGAGTTCCATTCATCGCGGCTGCAATACTAACGTTACTGAACTGGCTATACGGATATTTTATTTTGCCTGAATCGTTGAAAGTGGAAAACAGAAGGAAGTTTGAATTGAAACGCGCGAATCCTGTTGGTACTTTATTGAGCTTATGGAAATATCCCGTAATCGCCGGATTACTGGTAGCCATGACATTTGTTTATTTATCTGCTCATGCTGTTCAAAGCAATTGGTCTTACTACACAATTGAAAAATTCAAATGGACTCCGGGCGCAATTGGAATATCACTTGCTGTTGTCGGATTTGTATTTGCTATTGTTCAGGGAGTGTTGATCAGAAAAATAATTCCCGCGCTGGGCCAACAGCGTAGCGTTTATGTAGGACTTGGACTTTATTCTTTAGGGCTTTTAATGTACGCCTTTGCCACACAAAGCTGGATGATGTATGCATTTACAGTAGTGTATTGTATGGGTGGAATTGCGGGACCTGCCTTGCAAGGAATTATGTCAGGAGTTGTACCCCCCAATGCGCAGGGTGAACTCCAGGGTGGCTTTACAAGTCTGATGAGCCTGACATCTATAGTTGGTCCGGTGATTATGAATAACTTGTTTGCATTCTTCACGGCGGCAAGTGCCCCGGTTTATTTTCCAGGTGCTGCCATGTTGCTTGGCGCGGTATTTACTTTGATAGCTGCATGGCTTGCACGGAGAACACTGAAAAATACACAGGCTACTCCTCAGGTGGTGTCGGCGTAGGTTTTAACACTGAAGGTCTTGTTTTCAAATGCTCATAAATTTTCAAACAAACCCACGCGTCCGTAGCTGCATAACTAATTTGCTTTTCATTGAGTTGAGGTGCTTCCCAATTGCTGGTCTGTGCACTTTTTGAAATACGAAACCCCAATAATAAAGCAGTCAGTTTTTTTACACTTTCGACTTCAAGCCCCTTTTCTTTGGACAGCGACGCTAATTCAACAAATCCTGCCGGTTTGAATTTCTTCAGGTGCTGCAATGCTTTCAGATCATCACGAATAGCCACACCGGCTTTTTCAATAGAATCATTCTGTAAGAAATTAATGATCTCCGGAGCGAGTCCGGTGGACGTCAGCCGAATTATGAAAACAGT
>JANYDR010000486.1 GCA_025363495.1 Cyclobacteriaceae bacterium
GGCAGGCTTCCCCCCACAGTGCTATCGCACCACCCCGCTTTTCCGCCCGGCCACCGCTCCTCGTAAACCCTTTGGATTTTTCAATAGCTATGTAAGTGGTAGATTTCGGTTTTTCGAAGTTGGTTCCAACCGTTACCTGAAATTCAAATTGAAAGATACTCCCGTATCTCAATCGAAGGACAACTTTCTGTCATCGCACCTTCGTGCGCTGAAGCACTTCGGTGCGCAAGGGCATAAAACAAACGCCTTGGTATTTTGTCCCGATGCGTCAAGACGCGTCGGGATGCGGCGAGCAAGAGGGTGGCTAAAGACTCAGCGTCGGTGCGATGACTCGGCCACGCGGCCGTAGAGCAAAAAAAACTACAGGTCACTTTGAATACACTTGGATCATGGGGTTTCACCCTGATTTTAGGTTTGCAATGATTTTGTTAGATGGAATTGCACAGATGAACACAGACCATTGCAGATAAATTCGCTCGCTGGTCATGGAAATGCCGCAGATGAGCAGCTTCGCTGACTATCTGTGAAAATCCGTGGGATCTGTGGCAAAATTTTTTATTCCTTCCGCTGGTTAGCAATAATGTTTTACCCAATAGGGCCTTAGAATCTGCGGGAAATGTATTTACGTTCTTTATCTTTATGGAATATGTCATTAGTAGAAACATCTGTTAAAGACCGTATCGGATACATCACTCTCAATCGCCCTGAGAAAAGAAATGCGTTAAGCCCGGAAATGGTTAGTGAATTGAAGCTGGCTTTTCAAAAAGCAGAGTCAGACGATCTTGTTAAAGTAATAGTATTGCGGGCAAACGGTGAATCTTTTTGTGCCGGTGCCGATCTCGCCTACTTGCAGAATCTTCAAAAGTTCTCATACGAAGAGAATCTGGCTGACTCACAGCATTTGAAAGAATTGTTCTTGCAGATTTATACGTTAAGAAAAGTGGTGATTGCTCAGGTACAGGGTTTTGCTTTGGCCGGTGGCTGTGGTCTTGCAACTGTATGTGATTTCGTTTATACGGTACCGGATGCAAAATTTGGTTATACGGAAGTTAAGATCGGATTTGTACCAGCTATTGTCATGGTTTTTTTATTAAGGAAAATAGGAGAGGCTCATGCAAAAGAGCTTTTGCTTACAGGGAACCTTATTACAGCGGATGAAGCAAGGGTAATGGGATTGGTAAACAAAGTTGTTTTTAAGGAATTACTTGAAAAGGAAGTTGAAAGTCTGGCAACCCAATTGATTAATACAACCTCGGCCCAGTCTCTTACATTGACAAAGAAAATGATCGCTGAAGTCCAACAGATGAACCTTGAAGAAGCATTGAATTTCGCCTCCCAACAGAACGCTCATGCACGTAATACGGAAGATTGTAAAAAAGGAATCGATGCTTTTCTCAGCAAACAACCATTGAAGTGGTGACCTCAATTATTGCAACATCTTTCACCTGACAATTTGCTCTCACCCGAAGACATCTTAAAGCAATACTGGGGTCACGATCAATTCAGGATACCCCAGCGGGAAATCATTCGTGCTGTTTTGGAAGGAAAAGATGTATTGGCGTTGCTACCAACGGGTGGAGGAAAATCAGTTTGCTTTCAGGTGCCGGGAATAATTTTAGACGGAATCACACTAGTGATAAGCCCTCTGATCGCGTTGATGCAGGACCAGGTGCAACAACTTAAATCCAGGGGAGTTCAGGCTTTGTCCGTACATGCAGGCATGAGTCGGCAGGAGATTGATATTGCACTTGATAATTGCGTCTACGGAAAAATAAAATTTCTTTATCTCTCGCCTGAACGTCTCAAGACGGAAATTTTTCTTGCCCGTTTTCGCAAGATGAATGTTTCGCTCGTAGCCATTGACGAAGCCCATTGTATTTCACAATGGGGTTATGATTTTCGTCCTCCTTATCTTGAGATCGGGGCCTTGCGTGAGATCAAGCCTGAAGTTCCCTACTTAGCTCTGACTGCGACGGCCACTAAGAAAGTTCAGGATGATATAATCGACAAGGCTGGCTTAAAAGACCCGATCGTTTTTAAGAAAAGTTTTGCCCGTGAGAATATCTCCTTCGTGGTTCGTAAAACCGAAAATAAGGAAAAGAAGCTCCTGGAGATTTTACGAAATGTGCCAGGAACTGCCATTGTTTATGTCAGGTCAAGAAAAGCAACAGTAGAACTTAGTAAATGGCTGGAACGTCAAAAAATTCAAGCCATCTTCTATCATGCCGGTTTAACGCACACCGATCGTATGTCACGACAGGAAGAATGGATTGCAAATAAGACCCGAGTGATGGTGGCGACCAATGCGTTCGGAATGGGCATTGATAAATCAGATGTTAGAGTTGTAATTCATATGGACTTGCCTGAGAACCTTGAATCTTACTATCAGGAGGCCGGACGGGCTGGCCGGGACGGAAAACGATCTTATGCAGCGCTCGTCTTTCATGAAGTGGATGTGACAGGCTTGAGAAGCAAAGTTCAGCAATCTCATCCCTCCGTTGACTACCTGAAAAAAATCTACCAGGCGCTGGCTAACTTTTTCCAACTGGCGATGGGAAGCAGCGAAGGAGAAAGCTATGATTTTGACCTTGAAGAATTTTGCAGCCGGTTTAATCTTCGCTCTGCGGCAGCGTTTGCCGCATTGAAAAAACTGGAAGAAGAAGGATTGATTCAATTGAGCGAAACGTTCTACCGTCCTTCACGCATTCATATTCATAAAGACAAAGCACATCTTTATGAATTTCAGGTTGCCAATGAGAAATATGATCCTCTCATCAAGTCGTTACTTCGAATATACGGTGCGGAATTATTTTCAGATTTTATTTCGATATCCGAAAGCACTATTGGGAAAAGTCTAAAGATCCCTGGAAAAGATGTGCAGATTTTGCTTGACCAATTGTCGAAAATTCAACTGCTTTCATATGAACAAGCTTCTGACAAGCCTCAGGTAACTTTTCTGTTGCCGCGCCAGGATGCTAATCACCTTCCTCTTAACCAGGTGCGGCTAAATGAGCGCAGGGATCTTGCTGTTAAGAAAACAGAAGCGATGGTCTACTTTGCCCAGCAGACGCTTCGTTGCCGCATGCAGGTGGTGCTGGAATATTTTGATGAGATTTCTTACAATGAGTGTGGAATGTGCGATGTATGCATCGATAAGAAAAAGAAAAACAATCACGATTCATTTCGCGATTATGAACAGCAGGTGCTTCGGTTATTATCCCAAAAACCTATGTCCGTTGATGAGCTTGAAACTTCAGTGAATCCTCATGATCATCATCTCTTTATAGAGGTGGTAAGAGAGATGGTTGATCAGGGAGTGATTAAGTATGATGAGTATTGGGTGCTGAGGAAAGCTTAAAGTTTAAAGCTGAAAACGTAAAGCCAGACTGTACAAGCTTTCACTTTCAGCTTTTTGCTTTAAGCGTCTAATGTGCCCCTTTCAAATACGCCCATCCCTCTTCCTGCTTGGTAACAATTTCTACAAAAGCCGAGGGGACCACTATAGCAGTTGGTAGCAGATCAGCCTTACTTAGTTTAAGTCTTCTCATGGTGTTATTACATGCTGCGAAGACAACTCCTTTTGCAGATAAGTCAGCGATTCCTTTCGCGACCTTTGTTTTGCTTGTGGTGATGACATTTAATCCTGAGCTGTGACAAACTACTTCTATTTGGGCCTTGGGCCATGCGGCAAGAACATTTCCTACCTGAGTAACAATAGCAGCTTGTTCAGTTGAGTCACCAACCGTAAACTGCATTACCATTTTGTGCACTTTATTGTCGACAACAACCTGAGGATCTTGTGCTTTTAAAGCTACAGTGCCAAATAGAATAAATAGCGTTATTAGAAATTTCATGGGTATAAGTTTAGAGTTAAGTTTCATTGTATTTTTGTATAATAGTTACTGTGTCTAAATAATCGGGTCACTTTGCCGGTTTTGTCTTTTTCAAAGATAACTTCTTCGCCCAATGTTTCATCGTCACGCACACGACGAAAGGTATCTCCTTCGACTTTTTTAAGATAGGTTATTCCTTCTGATGGCCGGTCATTGGGAAGATAAACCATGGCAAGTTTTCCCTGCATGGGCAATATCGCGAATTCAGAACCAAAGGGCTGACCATTATAATGACCTGCATAGCTCTCCAGTGCAATACTGTCAGCTTTATTTATCTTTTCTTTGCTCTTTGCTTTTAAAAGTATGCTTCGAATTCCGTTGGCATACTTCTCAGGACTTGCGCCAGCATTGATCATCACCACAAAGGCATATTTTTCCTGAGGATCCAGTGTTAATACTGTTCGATAACCTGGACAGGAACCTCCGTGACCAAACAATGTTTTACCCTCTTGTTGGCTGATGCTGAAACCAAGTCCCCAGTGCGTCTTCCAATCAGGATCCACCCATTGAACGCGCTGCATTTCTTTTAGCGTGGAAGCTTTAAGTATTTCTTTGCCTCCATTTTTTAATAATCTAAACTGCCAGGAGGCAAAACGAGCCAAGTCTTCCACAGTAGATGAGTATCCGGCGGCAGCCTGGACACCACGTGCGTCAAACAAAGGAATAACATCCCGCGTGCCATCCCGCTTAAGTCCACCGTAGCCAGTTGCAAATTTGTTACCCCACAGAGCCGCTGGCAGATAAGGATGTGTAGTTTGAAGTCTTAATGGTTTTAAAATATTCTCTTCTACATAGACATCATACGGCTTACCGGATACTTTGGCAATCACTTCTCCCAGAAGGGACATACCCAGATTGCTATATTGAAAATAAGTAGTGGCAGGATAAAGTGTTTTTTGCTTACTTAATTTATCAGCGAGCTGTTGTTGTGTTGGAAATGGATAATCAGGTCCTGTCCAGTAAGGATAATCTGACTCACGGGGAAGTCCGGACGAATGAGTTAGTAATGAACGGATCGTAATAGGCCCGCTGCCCGGATATTGTTGTTTGATATTAAAGGCAGGTAGAAGATATGATATCGAATCATCCAGCCTCAGTTTACCTGCTTCATAAAGTTGCATGATAGCCACTGAAGTAAATAGCTTGGAGATAGAACAAATACTGTAGATAGTATTAGGTTCACTCGCCACATTTTTCTTTAGATCAGCAAATCCATATGCTTTACTCCAGATCAATTGCTGGTCTTTAACTATACCTACCGACATCCCTGGTATATGGTCATAATCCCGCTGTGCCTCTAGCCATACATCTACCAAGCGGATTGCCTCACGCAGATCGGATGGGACTTGTTGGGCGAATATGATGCCCGGAAAAAGTGTAAAAAGGAAATACAGTACAAGTTTTTTCATTGGATAGAAAGTCAATGTAACATTACTTTTCAAATTTCAAATTTCGAATATCCAAATAGTTTCAGGCTTAGAAATTGTGCATCATTACTATTTACTTTTATTCTTCGCCAAAATTTCCCGGAACGGTCCATACTTATGCTGCTCTTCACTAAATCCATCGGCATATGGACCAAAGGGATGATCTACCGGCTTTGTCTCAATCTTTGGCCAGTCTTGCTTGAATTTTTTTTCAGGTCGCGGCAAGCTCACCACATATGCCGCTATATCCCACGCTTGATCTTCTGAAAGCATCGGACTATCATACGTTGAACCATTCGGCATATTGGCCCGGATATATCTGCTTAAATTTGAAATTCGAAACAATCCCGCTCCCGTATTAAAACTATTTTCTCCCCAAAGAGGCGGATAGATAAAATGACTGTTTGCAGAAAGACGTTGCCCCTCACCTGAATACCCATGACATATTAAACATTTCTGCAGGTATAATTTTTTTCCGGCAACAGGATCAGCAGGTCGGTCAAGCCATTTCATTTCCACAAGACCTGAGCCCGCGGCCTTTTCACCTTTTGGTACATCTTTACCCAACCACGTGATGTAGGCCACAATTGCTTTCATCTCTTCAGAAAGAGAATCAAGTGACGTCCCGTTCAGGCTTCTTTCAATACAGTCATTTACACGCTTTACAATACTTTCGAGCTTACCTGACCTTGCTCTGAATTTGGGGTACATCGAGGCTACTGATCCGTAGTTATTTCCAAAGGGTTTGGTGCCAGCCTCGAGGTGACAGTTCTGGCAATTCATTCCATTACTGATGTTCATTACCTTTCCATTTGGTCCAAGGTAATCGGATGTATGGGCGATCAGCTCACGTCCATAGCGAATACGTTTACCTTCTTTATCTTTTGGAATAGTTGCTGTATCAGGCGCCTGCCAGAGTTTTGGTTTTTGAACTTCAGCCGCCTTGGTTATAAGACTTTCATGAGATTCAAAAACTGAAGGATTATAACGTAACAGCAAGGTCACCCCGAGTAGCAGGATGACCATGCAAAAGATCACAATCAGAACGTTAAATAGCCGGATTATCTCCTTCATAATTCATGAACAATATAGAATGATCATGAATAAAATCATTCACCGGTTATAAAGTATTTACTCAAGAGCTTTTACCCCTGGCAAAACTTTTCCTTCAAAGTATTCCAGAAGGGCACCGCCACCGGTTGAAACGTAGCTCACTTTTTCTGAGAACCCGAACTGTGCGACCGCTGCAGCGGAATCTCCACCACCGATGAGAGAGAAGGCTCCATTTTCCGTGGCGCGTACAACAGATTCTGCTACCGACCTTGTGCCGGCTTCAAATTTTTTCATTTCAAAAACTCCCATCGGTCCGTTCCATAAGATCGTTTTAGACTCTTCTATTACTTTGGCGAAAACCTGACGGGCTTGCGGTCCAATGTCAAGGCCCATCCAGCCATCGGGAATAGCAGTGTTCATGGAGATTTGTGTATTGGCATCCGCATCAAATTTGTCGGCTATAACAGAGTCTATCGGCAAATGAAGTTCGACACCTTTGGCTTTGGCTTTTTGTATTAACTCTTTCGCTAGTGCCAGCTTGTCTTCTTCTACCAATGATTTGCCAATGTTTCCACCCATTGCTTTAAAGAATGTATAAGACATTCCACCACCAATAATCAAGTGATTGACTTTATCCAGTAATTGTTCAATTATCAGAATTTTATCAGAAATTTTTGCACCACCCATAATGGCGGTAAAAGGCTTATCCGCTTTCTCCATTACCTTCTTGGCATTGGCAAGCTCGGCACCCATTACCAATCCGGCGCATTTTTCTTTGAAGAACTGCGCAACAATGGTTGTAGAGGCGTGTGCACGATGCGCTGTACCGAAAGCGTCATTTACATAAATGTCTCCGAGCTTTGAAAGTTTTTCTGCGAAGGCTACGTCACCTTTCTCTTCCTCTTTATAGAAACGGAGATTCTCCAGTAAAAGCACTTCACCTGATTTCAGACTGCTCGCTTTTGTCTTTGCTTCTTCTCCAATACAATCATTGGCAAACTGCACCTTGCGTCCAAGAAGATTTTCCAGGGTGCTGATAGTATGTTTAAGAGAATATTTATCCTCTGGTCCGTCTTTGGGTCTTCCAAGGTGCGACATTAACACGCAACTGCCCCCATCTTTTAATATCTTATTTATTGTAGGGATCGTCGCGCGAATGCGATTGTCATCCGTTACCTTAAAGCTTTTGTCCAGTGGAACATTAAAATCCACGCGGATGAGTGCTCGTTTGCCTGAGAAGTTGATGTCGTTAATTGTTTTCATTTTTGTTAATTTTCAAATTTCCTCATTTCAAATTTGGATTATTTCCAGTTTGCTGGATCCAATCTCCATGCCTTTATATAAATCAGTTGTTCTTCAGTAATGAATTTTTTCTTCAAAGCTTCTTGTAAGAGATGAGTGAAATCACTCAAGCATACAAGATTTACGTTTTCTTTTTCGAAGTTCTTCTCAGCCGTATCAAATCCATAAGTAAAGATAGCGACCATCCCCGCGACAATAGTACCTGCTTCACGCAAAGCGGTAGCGGCTTTAAGTGAACTTCCTCCTGTGGAAATTAAGTCTTCAATTAGCACGATCGATTGACCCTTTTCAACTTTACCTTCGATCAGATTTTCCATACCATGATCTTTCGGCTTTGGCCTGACATAAACAAATGGTAGTTGCAACTCTTCGGCAACCAGAGCACCCTGGGGAACTCCTGCGGTAGCAACGCCCGCGATGGCGTCGACTTTTGTAAAATTTTCACGAATGGCTTGTGCCAGGCAGCGTTTAATGTAAGATCGCACATCCGGATAGGAGAGACTGAGGCGATTATCACAATAAATTGGTGACTTCCATCCGCTGCTCCAGGTGAACGGCTTCTCGTGGCTAAGCTTTATAGCCCCAATTTCCATTAATTTGGAAGCTATCGGCCCGGCCGTCGCCTCCATTATTTTTATACTCATAGAGTCGGCAATTTATCATGAAATGCCAATAGACCAAGCATTTAAAAAGACTGAAAATACGGTTGGTCGTTTGGGAAATATTCGTGTTTTTGCAGGCCCGGAACTTATGAATCTTTTTGTAAACGACATACCCATTCGCCTTTGGCAGCCAGGCACGCGTCCCGTGGACGGTCATTTTAATTCTGAGATCAATGCACAGGAGGAATCGATCACAAAGGCTAAAATGATAAATCATGTCTGGATCAGGCAGGCGAGTGTAAAGCATCTCGACTCTATTCTTGACCTCGTAAATTCAAAAGTACCAACTCATCTCCTTTCTTTGGACGTCACTGTGGAGGATTACGAGGCAGTAAAGATCTATCTCAAAAGTAAATTTAAGGTGGTAAAGGCGGCAGGAGGCTTAATCAAAAAGAAAGATCGTTTTCTGATGATCTATCGGTTGAAGAAATGGGATTTGCCAAAAGGAAAAAAGGATGGCGGGGAAAAATACAAGCAGACAGCAGCACGCGAAGTAGAGGAGGAGTGTAATATCCACGTCAAAGTCGGGAAGAAAATTTGCACTACGTGGCATACTTACACAATGAACCGTAGCAGTATGTTGAAGAAGACGAGGTGGTATGTCATGGATCTGGTGGATGATTCCAAAAGCAAACCTCAACTTGAAGAAGATATTGAAGAGCTGCGTTGGATGACCCAAAAGGAGGTTTACCATGCTCTTGAAAATTCTTATAATTCTATACGTTTTGTTTTGGAGGAGTATTACAAAATGAAGGACAAGGCAAGGTCACGCGACTGATTTGTTTATGTTCGGAGGCTACTTTTGCATTTGACATTTAAAGTTTTTTATTTTCTATTCCGGGGCAAGATAATTGACTCAAAAAATGTCGAACGCCCAATGTTAAAAAACGTAAAAGTGAACTAACTCTAAAGCGAATACGGCAGGAGGGAATTTACATCACCTCCATAGCGGTGAACTTCCCTGATAATAGAAGAACTTATAGCTGCAAACTGTGGAGAAGTAATTAAAAAAACCGATTCAAGTTCATTGTTTAAATAGCGGTTTACTTGTGCAATGCTATTTTCATATTCAAAGTCGGTCGTATTACGGAGGCCCCTCAATAGATATTTTGCTTTTTGCTTGCGGGCCAGCTCGGCGGTTAGTTCTGAATAGGTAATTACTTTTATTTGAGGATACTGAGAAAATGTCTTCTGGATTTTTTCAATCATGAAATCAATCTTGAAGTACCTCTTGTCTTTCTGGCTGTTGTACCCGATAGCGATATAGATTTCATCGAATAGTTGCAATCCCCGCAAAACAATGTCTTCATGACCTTTAGTAAAGGGATCAAATGACCCGGGAAAAAGCGCAATTCGCTTCATAATGGCAAAAGATTCAACGAAAAGAGGTCAAAAAAGTGGTGTTCCTGAACTTCATCAAACAGATAGCCAAACCTCAGATGAACAGGACGGGGGCCGAATGAAACGTTTCTAACATACTTTATAAACTCCTGATAGTGAGGTGAATTTTTACCAATGTATCCCCATAATACGACAGGACTTGTTTCCTGATCTAGTCCCATAGCCTTCATGATCAGCATTATGTATTTCACATAATCAGAAAACTGTTTGATGAGAAACTGATTGTAATAAATCAGTTTTCCTTCTTTAACGAACATCACGTGAAGTTTGAATCTGTCCACATATACATAAAGTGGTTGTTCTTTCTTTGCAGTGAGAGCTGACATAAGAACACCTTCAATCAATGCTGCTGATTGGTGAAACAGATGTATAGTTGAATTGACGTAAACTCTTTTCAGCCAATCGAGCATATCATTTTGTATGGCAAAGATTGTTACGGCATCTGTCTTTTCGTTCCGGCACGTCTTAACCGATTCTTTTTCCT
>JANYDR010000526.1 GCA_025363495.1 Cyclobacteriaceae bacterium
GGGAAAAAAGTATTTCCTCAACCAAAAGTAATTGAGCTCATTCAGGATAAGAGAATTCAAAAACAATTTTATAAAGATCATCAGATTCCCACATCTGAATTTTTATTGATTGAAAATCGTAATGATGCAGAGAAGCATAAAGGTTTTCTTCCAGCCATTAACAAACTAGGGCGAGAGGGGTATGATGGAAGAGGCGTTCAATTGATTCGCTCCACCGACGATTTGCCTAAAGTGTTTGATGCGCAAGGATTGCTGGAGAAGTTTATTGATTTTGAAAAAGAGATATCAGTGATTGTTGCCCGCAATGAACGTGGAGAAGTAGTCTCTTATCCTGCTGTCGAAATGGTCTTTCATCCTGAAGCAAATCTGGTGGAATATCTTTTTGCCCCTGCGCAAATCAAAGGATCAATAGCGCAAAAGGCAGATATTATTGCACGCAGTATAATTCAATCATTGAATATGGTGGGATTGCTGGCGGTTGAAATGTTTGTAACCAAAACAGGGGAGGTGCTGGTGAATGAAGTCGCACCGCGTCCTCACAACAGTGGTCACCAAACAATAGAGGCTAATGTAACATCGCAGTATGAGCAGCACTTACGTTCGATATTAAATCTACCATTAGGGGATACTTCTGCGATTCAGCCAAGTGCAATGGTTAATCTTTTAGGAGAGGAAGGCTATTCCGGGCCTGCCCGCTATGAGGGAATGGAGGAAGTGCTGAAAATACCGGGCATCTATATTCACCTGTATGGAAAGGCAACGACCAAGCCTTTTCGGAAAATGGGTCATGTCACAATTGTAGATGGCGATATTGAAAGTCTGAAGAAGAAAGCCAACTTTGTAAAACGTACCCTCAAAGTAATCGCATGAGCAAACCAATCATTGGCATTATCATGGGCAGTCAATCCGACCTCAAGGTCATGAAAGAAGCCGCTGAATTTCTGGAAGAAGTTGAAATTCCCTTTGAGTTAACGATCGTATCAGCTCATCGGACTCCTTCGCGTATGGTGGAATACGCAACAAATGCACGCGACAAAGGATTGAAAGTAATTATCGCTGGTGCAGGCGGTGCAGCTCACTTGCCAGGCATGATTGCCTCAATGACTTCCCTTCCTGTGATTGGAGTACCTGTCCGGTCATCTAATTCGATCGATGGTTGGGACTCTGTTTTATCGATCCTACAGATGCCATCCGGGGTGCCCGTTGCTACCGTAGCTCTTAATGGTGCAAAGAATGCGGGGATATTAGCAGCTCAAATTATTGGTGCTTTTGATAAAGCCGTTGCAAAGAAACTTGATGCATATAAGAAAGGCATGAAGGAGAGAGTCGAGGAATCGGCGAAAAGCATTCAGAAGAAAGGCTGGAAAGAATCCTAAAAGAACTAATAAAATCACTACCTTCTCGTTCTTTTTTTAATCCCATGAACCCAAGTTCGAAAGGTTGGTTAAAGGAATATCTTGAGTTCCGACAGGAATTGTTGCAAGAACTGACCGCAGAAGGTCGGAAATCTTCGCATCCTGATCACTCATTATATCGCGTGATTCAACCCACCGGGATCATGTACGGTCAACCTGTGAATATTTTTGAACATCCTAATTCGAATGATTGGGATGAAAAGGATCGAATGAAAATTCTTCTCGCCGAAAGCCTCATAAGCAGTTCGCTTTTATTTCATGACAAACCAGTCAAGAATCCTGATGAGATGTCAGCGGTTACGGTGAAGACACTTGAAAGCATTACAAATTTTTATAATCATATTTTTCCTGAACTAGCTACCCCAACCAAAACTCTTTTTGGAAGAAAGAAGACATCGTTGGAGTTGGCTGAAAAGATACTGGATAAACGTATCGAACGAACAACAGATGCGAAAGGCAACTTCTGGACAGAGTTCTTCCACAACTCTCTTCTTTTTCTCGACATATTTATTTTTGGTCAATGGATCCACACTAACGCTGATAAGATTGTTTCCGATTTTTTCAAATACGAGCGTGAGGAATTAAGGACGTCACTTGCAAAAATCATTGCCGCTGCTGCTCATGCCAATCATATCATTGAGTTTGAGGAACGAAGGCTAATGGAATACTTTCTTCAAAGTGCCCAGCTTTCACCGGACAAAAAGAAAGAATGTCAAATAATCTTTGAGCAGGGGATCTCCATCGAAGAGATCAATTTGCCGACTAATAACTCATGGTTACTGAAGAAATATTTCCTTGAAATCGCTATTTTAACGATCTGGGCCGATAAAAAAGTAGAAGATCTTGAGCTTGCCTTTCTGAAGCGCTTAGCTGAAACATTCTCCTTTTCAGAAGATGATCTCGAGAACAGCATGATTGCTATTGAGGGTTTTGTGCTGGAGCACTGGGAAGATCTTACTTACCTGCAGGATAAAAAGAAATATGAGCAGGTGAGCGATCAGTACATCAAACGGATGTCAAAGATCACCGATAGAAACCGCAATCGGGTTATTAAGGAAGTTCAGGATAGCGATGAGCTTATGGAGATTCTGGCGTTGGCGCGTTCTCAAGAACTTACAGATGAGGAGAAAGCGAAACTTCGGAAGCTGTTGATTGAAGTTCTGAAAGCTATACCAACCTTTGTCATAATATCATTACCACAGCGTTTTCTTACACTGCCGATATTGATGCAGATCTTACCAAAGAATTTCATAACAGATAGTTTGAGCAAGTGAAAAGACGCAAATATTGAAACCCCAATTGTTGTTTTAATCTGGTGATTGAGGTAAAGGCAGCTTTATCACCTGAGTTATTTGAATGTCAGTACTACCGGCTTGGTTTACGCACTGTGCGTGATATGAATGAGGATGCTCTTTGGTGTTACGCTTCCTTTTCCTTCTTTGGAACAAGCATGGAGAAAACGATAGCCAATGTAAGTGTTGCGATGATAACCAGGAAGGATAACACTACGGGTATTTGGAAGTGGACTATTTCTAATAGCATCTTGGCTCCAATGAAAAACAGGATGACAGATAATCCCTTTTGAAGAAGATAAAACTTATCGATGATTCCGGCCAACAGGAAAAACATGGCTCGTAGACCAAGCACAGCAAATATGTTGGATGTATAAATCAAGAATTCATTTTGAGTTATCGCGAAAGCAGCGGGTATAGAATCAACTGCGAAGATCAAATCTGTTGTTTCAATTAAGACAACCACAAGGAAAAGTGGTGTAAAAAAGATCTTTCCATTATTGCGCACCATAAACTTGTCGCCCTGCTCTTCCTTGCTGATCGGCAAGAACTTTCTGCAAAGACGCATGACAGGGTTTTTTTCTGGATCAATCTTTTCGTCGCTTTCTTCGAAATAGATCTTAATGCCAGAGTAAATCAGGAACACCCCGAACACATAAAGAACCCAATGGAGTTGAGCGATGATATAAGCGCCGACAAAAATGAAAATTCCTCTGAAGACGACTGCGCCTAAAATGCCCCAGAATAAAACCTTATGATAGTACTCTTCTTTTACGGTGAAGTACTTAAGGATAAGAAGGATAACGAAGATATTGTCAACAGAGAGAGCATATTCGGTCAGATATGCCGAAAAATATTCGAGTAAAGAATCAGCACCACCGTCCGGGCTATCATCAAAATGATAAACCAGGTAACCAAATATGGTGCTTACAATAACCCAGAATACTGATTGATAGAGCGCTGTTTTTGTGCTGATCTTATGGGCCGTCTTATTAAAGATGCCAAGATCAAGCAACAAAAAAACAACTATTATGACGGCAAATACTCCGAACAAAATAGTCTCCACCGAGCTGTTGTTTCTAAACAGAGAGAAAAGGAGCATTGCCAAATTTATCCGCGTTTTTGGGTAAAAAAGAGGTGATTACCGGTCAACTGGCCAAATAATCACCTCGATCAAGCACCAAAGCTAAAAATTAATCTTAAAACCTGAAACCTTACACGTGTATATACTCAAGAACCTTTAAAAGAAACCTTATTTTTAAAGAATTAGTAGCATTTCGAACAGATACCTGAACAAGAAGGTTAAGTTCGCTTACCCTGTACCCTTTTAGTAAGTGAATATTGGGAATCTCCACTTCCCTCCAGGTAATTGGTCTGGCCGCTCTGAGTACACTTAAAAACCTTCAGGATTTTTTCGTCTGATTTTCTCACGATTGTTTCTCCCATTGAATCATAAGCAAGTTGCGATAAATACCATCATTGAGTGCAGAAAGCTCTTCATGAGAACCCGACTCTGCAATTTCTCCGTCCTTAATTACCAATATTCTGTCTGCTTTTCTAATAGTACTCAGGCGATGTGCAATGACGATGGTAGTCCTGTTCTCCATTAGTTTTTCCAACGCATCCTGAACGAGCTGTTCGGACCTCGCGTCAAGTGAACTGGTTGCTTCATCCAGGATTAAAATGGAAGGATTTTTTAAAATAGCCCGCGCGATGGCAATGCGTTGACGTTGACCGCCGGATAATTTCACCCCTCGATCACCTACAAGGGTTTCGAATTTTTCCGGAAAACTTTCAATGAATTCGAGAGCATTCGCCTGTTTAGCGGCTTCATATATTTCCGGTTGTGTTGCAAGAGGATTACCATAAGCAATATTTTCGCGAATAGTGCCTCCAAACAAAATCACTTCCTGAGGAACGATACCAATGTTTTCACGATATGCTGAAAGTCCATACGTGGTAATGTCACTACCGTCAACAAGAATAGTTCCTTTGCTCAATGGATAGAACCGCATCAACAAACTTACTATAGTTGATTTTCCGGATCCACTTGGTCCAACCAATGCTACTTTCTCACCTGGGCGAATGGAGAGGGAAATAGATTTTAGTACTGTGATATCGGAACGTGTTGGATAGGAGAATTCAACATTATTATATGAAATAGCCCCGGATAGTTTGAGTGAATGGTGTGATGAATTACTCTCGTCATGCTGATCAAGAATTTCCAGCATGCGTTCGGAAGCTCCGATCGATCGCTGTACCTGACTGTAGATGTCACCGAGGCCGGCAATGGAGCCGCCGATGAATGTTGTGTAGAGCACGAATGAAAGCAGTTCCCCCACAGTAATTTCGCCGGACTGTACCAACATTCCACCATACCAGATAACTCCAACGATTCCGCCGAAGAGCGCGAGGATTGTAAACGAAATAAAAAGTCCCCGATATTTTGCCGCGTGAATGGCTGTGTTTACAACCTCCACTAAAGATTTTCTGTAACGGGCTGCTTCGAAGACCTCATTGGTAAATGATTTAACAACAGCAATTGATTGCATGGTTTCTTCTACAATAACATTTGTCGTCGCTAATTGATCCTGAGTCTTTTTTGAAAGCTTGCGAATAAACTTTCCAAATACCAATGCGCCAATTACCAGCACCGGAAAGGTGAGCATCATGAAAAATGTAAGCTTCGGAGTAAGGACAAAGATTACCGTTACACCAATTATCAGAACCAATATCTGCCTCATTAATTCTGCCAGTGTCGTTGTAAAGGTGTCTTGTAATGTTCCTACATCGGAAGTAATACGACTGAGCAACTCACCAATTCTTCGGTTATCAAAGAATGACATTGGCAACCAGATGATTTTTTGATACACAGCCTGTCGAAGGTCTGCCAGCGTACGTTCGCTTACAATCGAAAAGGTATAGACCCGGATAAATGAAAAGACGCTTTGAATGGATAGTATGCCAATCAATGCAAGGGCAATTTGGTTAATGCTGGTGAGAAAGAAGTCAGTTTTACCGGAGGCAACATCAAGTAGTTTACCGGCAAGAAAGGGAAATGAAAGTGTGGTGGCGCTCGAGAGAGCCAGGGCAATCATACCGAAACTGAAAATTCCCTTGTAGGGTAATACGAAACGAAAAATGCCCAACAACTTTCGGATGTTGGATGAGGTGATCGGCTTTTTTTCGCCTTCTTCAAGAAATGATCGTCGAGCCATTAGATAATGAAAGAATTAAAGATGACCGCCTTCGCTGCTGCTATGACGGTTGATAAAAAAGGATTATAAATATGAGACGGAAATGGAATGCTTTTAGTGTAATCACCAATCAATTTGACCTTTCAAAGAGAAATGGACGCTATCACGCATGAACATTTTTTGAAATCCGATCATGCTGTAATGATTGAGAAGAGGTTTGCCATCAGAATCTTCAAATTCCATCGTGAGAATACGGCCATTGGCGTACAAAACATTCTTTTCAAGAATAGTTGCCTCAATCTTTTTTAACTGTGAAAATTCATCGTGATAGTAGAATTTCAGTGAATGAACAGGTGCTGAAGTCGAGATGTACTCACGGATTTTCAGATTGCTGCGGTTATCTTTCAAGGGATCCAGGATCTTGTAGTCACTCCGATAGGTTGGCTTATTAAGCATCTCCATTTGCCGGAATACTTCCAGTTCGGATTCCCACCCTTTTGCCGAAGGGAGGAAAGTGGAGTCTGATTCCTGGCCATTCACTGCTGCCATTTTATTAAGCACCCGTTTATGCTGATTGAGCAGGCTTACCTGCTCGTCAACAAGACCTTCAAAATCAAAGAATTTGGACACTGCTTTCTGTTCATTAGAACAGGCAACTGACAAAAATAACAGGAGCAATGTCCCGTATGTGAATTTCTTCATTGATTACAATCCCTGCGTTTCTACCACCAGCTCAGCCAGATCTTTAACACTTATCTGACCTTCTTTCTCTTTATTCTTTACACCATCGCTCATCATCGTCATGCAAAAAGGACACGCTACAGCGATTGTTGTAGCGCCTGTAGCGATGGCTTCTTCCGCCCGCTCGACATTGATGTCCTTACTTCCCTTTTCAGGTTCCTTAAACATTTGCGCCCCACCGGCGCCGCAACAAAGTCCCGTAGTGCGGCACCGTTTCATTTCTACTAGGTCTGCGTCAAGAGCTTCCAGTATTTCCCTGGGCGATTCGTAAATGTTATTCGCACGGCCAAGATAGCATGAATCATGATAGGTGATCTTTTTTCCTTTGAAGCTTCCGCCACCGGTCATTTTTATTTTGCCTTCATTGATCAACTGATTGATGAACGTTGAGTGGTGAATTACTTCATAATTACCACCTAATTCCGGGTACTCATTCTTTAATGTGTTAAAGCAATGCGGGCAGGCGGTAACAATTTTTTTTATGTTGTAGCCATTTAATACAGAGATGTTGCTCATGGCCTGCATCTGAAAAAGAAATTCATTCCCAGCTCGGCGCGCAGGATCACCGGTACAGGTTTCTTCAGTACCAAGCACCGCGAACTTTGTCCCCACGGCATTAAGAATCTTAACAAAAGCTTTTGTCACACGCTTGGCGCGATCATCAAATGACCCCGCACATCCAACCCAAAACAAGACCTCGGGCACTTCACCTTTAGTTGTTAACTCTGCTACTGTCGGAACATTCATTGATGTAAGGTTAAAGCTGAAAGCTCGAAGCTTAGAGCTAGTGTATAGAATATTACTAGTTTGTCTTTCATTTCTTTTATTGATCTTTTGACCAATTGAAGCGATCGGCTGAAGAGAATTTCCATGGAGCAAAGCTGGTTTCTATATTTTGAAACATTGAGTTCCATTGAGCTGGTGCTCCTGATTCTTCCATCGAAACATAACGCCTCATTTCAAGAATAATTTCCAACGGGTTGATCATTACCGGACAAGCTTCAACGCAGGCGTTACAACTTGTACAGGCATTGATCTCTTCCTTTGTTGTATAGTCGCCCAACAGGAATTTTCCATCGTTCAATCCTGGTCCACCCTTCTCAAGACTCTTGCCCACATCTTCCATACGGTCCCGCACATCCATCATGATCTTTCGGGGAGAAAGTTTTTTGCCGGTAAGATTAGCAGGGCACTCTGATGTACATCGTCCGCATTCCGTACATGAGTAGGCCGCCATCAGATTGTTCCAGGTAAGGTCATTTATATCTTTTGCACCGAATCTTCCTGGTTCGGCCTGCGCGCCCACAGCCGCGGGTGGAATGGCTTCAGTTACAGCATCTGCTGGTAACCCCAACATTGATTTTACCTCGCGTGTTACGACTGGCATGTTGATGATCTTACCTTTTGCTTCAAGTTTGGCGTAATACGTGTTTGGAAACGCAAGAAAAATGTGGAGGTGCTTTGAATAGGTGATGTAAACAGAGAACCCTAAGATTCCGATGATGTGAAACCACCAGGCGAAGCGTTCGAAGTATTCAAGTGTTGAAGTGTTGAAATTTTTGAAGACGGGAATTATTAATGAGCTAAAAAATAAAGTGCCGGTTGAAATATAGTGTGGATCACGTGTTTGGAGGATCTGATCTGTTGCATTCATGGTAAGGATTGCAAACATCAACACAATCTCAATTGTTAAAATAGCGTTGGCATCGATGCGTGGCCAGCCATTCATTTCTGTGGACCAGAAGCGCTGGATCTTTATAATATTTCTTCGGATCAGGAATATCACACATGACAGCAGCACTGCCATCGCCAGGAACTCGAAGAAATTCATTAACACATTATAGAAGCTTCCAAGGTACGGTGCGAAAATGCGGTGAGTGCCAGCGATGCCATCAATAACAAACTCCAGTACCTCGAGGTTGATAATGAGAAAGCCGGCATAAATAAAGAAGTGAAGAGTAGCCGGGATTATTCGTTTGAACATTTTCTTTTGTCCAAAGGCAACGAGCATCATGTTTTTAAAGCGTTCGTTTTTATGATCCACAATCACATTTGCTTTACCGAGCTGAATGTTGCTTTTGATTCTTATAACACGCTTGCGGATGATGTAGGTAGCTACGGCGAGCACCAATAGAAAGAGAACTTGTTGCAGGTAAGCCATGGTTAAATGATCACAGAGTCAAATTAACCAACAAAATCTGTAAAATCATTTTACGGCTTTAAAACAGCCCATAATTTGCAGCATTTCTAATTTTATATACTTTTGTGCCCCTCATGCGCCAACCGTGTGCGCCAAAGCCCTGCGACGGCGCAAGCTTAGGTAAGGCAAACTGGCAAATGGCCTGTTATTTGATAGTAAAGACCACCTTCGCAAAAGCTGCGGTGGTTAATTAGGTGACGTAGCTCAGTTGGTAGAGCAAAGGACTGAAAATCCTTGTGTCGGGGGTTCA
>JANYDR010000527.1 GCA_025363495.1 Cyclobacteriaceae bacterium
TATACCAGTTGATCGTTGCTCCGCTGGTATTCGTACTGGGAGTTGCGCTCAGGTTCACAACGCCATCGCTGTAGACTGCGTTGCTCGGCTGGAGCGTTGGCAGGCCAGGTACAGTATTCATGGTTACTGGTACCGAAATTCGCGGAGATGATTCACAGGAAATCTCCGGATAGTTTGCAAGACCGGTCGCGTAAACTGTTGTATTACCAGTAACAGCATAACTGGCGGGTGAAAATCCCACATAGGACCCGCCGGTGTACGAATCATAAAAGTTAACAGAAGTCGATGATGCTCCGGTAGCGGCGGCTGTGCCAACGAGGGCTGCATTCCCGGGGCCGCACGAAGAGGCCTGCCCAATCGTCGGGGTTGGCGCTACTCTTGCAGTCGCAGTCATGGTGGTAGTGTTACTGGTACAGGTCGTAGTAGCGTTATAACTTTTAACGGTATAAGAAGCAGACGTTCCTGCAGTTACTGAGGGCGAATAAGAAAGCCCCGTGTTTACAAGATTTGATCCGCTATACCATTGGGCAACACTTCCTGAGGGGACCGTTACCGATAAAGGAACATTGCCGGTACCGCATATAGAATTAGCAACACCAAAGGGTGGATTTGGCAATGGATTTAGGGCTGATGATGAAGCTGTATAATTAAATGACGCGCCGCTGGCATAAAGGCATCCCTGGTTTCCAGAAAGTCCGCTTACATTCACCGTAACACTTGCCCCGGGAGAGAAGACCGACGGATCCGGTGGGGGATTGGTTCCATAGATACCCCTTCGCCATGTGTTGGAGGTTGTTGGAACTTCGTTCTGGCCATTGAGCGACCATATGTAACTGGTGGAACCAGGAATTGCATAAGAACTATAGGCGGTAAGTGTAATCTGGTCACCGGTGCAATAATTTGCCTTGTCGGGTGTCACCGTAAAATCGGGACTAACCATTGGTATTATGTTGGTGGTGTAATAGTTGGAAGTTTGCGTTGCCGCACCGCACCACCCGGTAGAGGTAACCTGGAGTGAAATCACATCTCCCTGGTTTAAAGTTATAGAAGACAACGTTGTCTGGTTTCCTCCACTGATAGTTGATCCATTTTGAAACCATTGATAGGTGAGCGTTCCGAGTGGATAGGTGATGCCTGACGTAAAATTGACAGTTGTATTATTAGAACAAATTACAGAAGGTCCGTAAATTGCAACGATAGGTGCACCCGTGTACGTAACATTCATCGAAGTACTTCCAACAAAGCTATATCCATAAAGTACGGCAGCAGTAATCTGCCCACCGGACGTACCCCAGTTCACTGTAACCGAAGACGAGCTTGATGATCCTACAATTGATCCACCGGTTACGGACCAGGAGTATGTATTATAATACGCACCGTTAGCTACAACACTAACGGTGTATGTCCTTTGCAATGCATTGTAGCAGTAATGCTGTGCGTCTGGTGATTGTGTTGAGTTGATAGTCAACACAGCCTGTGCCACGGCAACGTTCATCCAAACGGCGCCGGCCCCTGAAAGTAAAATCTTGTATAAAAGTTTCATAGGGAAATTTCTTTGGGGATCAGTGGGTCTTATAGGTATAATCCATCTTCTTAAGAACAAATTGACTATTATCTTTTACCGATTCCAGTCGCCCGATTGCATCGTACGTGTAGTAGGTAGTTACATTGTTCGGGTCGGTTTGCGAGATCATTCCTTTCAAAGGGTCATAAGCATAGGTTGTGACCAGTGCATTTGCAAGAAGCGAGCTGGCACGGAAATTTCCACCGGCATTGTACGCTGTTAAAAGATTACTATAAGAAACACCCACGGCCTTTACAACCGGGAACATGTTATTCACGCCCCAGATATAGGAAGTGATAATGCCACTCTTCTCGGTCACCTGAACAACATTTCCGTTTACAAATGAGTAGGTTTCTTCCTGTTGATACAGGCCGCTTTTCGGGAAGGTAGTATCAGGAGTATAAGTGATAGGCTGAGAAGTAAATACAGGTGTAAACACAGTTGATAAAGCCGGTGATGGCATGGTTATACTGAATTGAGTTCCGGGATGGATGTTGATCCTGTCGGACGCTGAATATTGGTATGTGAATAGTGAGCTACCCATGAATTTACCATCGCGCCAATGAGAGGTCTCCAAGGGTGGAGTGATCTCGTATCTGCTAATAAGATCAAGCAATGGCTTTACCTCGGTGGCCGCGTTGAAGTAACGGGTTGCATCGGTCATGCAGGTGTTGAGGTTGTTATAGTATGTCCTTCTCTGGCTCCGGTAATTTTGCCAGGCTGTATTGACTGATTGGATATAGGCAAGCCAGCGTGTGAACCTGCAATTAAAAGTCGTACACGCCGGAGTTGCATTGTAAACTGCCAGTGCATTGCTCTTAGCATTTACAGCATTATAGTCAAATAGGGGTTCGGTAGCGCATCCATAGAGATACGTGTCGGCAACATAACTGGAATGATTTTCCGAAAGGGCTCTTCCCTTCACCACGTTCGATACCATGTTACCGCTTAACACTTCCCATGTAATTGACTTTGTCGGCAGATTGTGACTGACGCTTTCAAAATATGTTTCTGTTAATTTCCCAACAGGCGCCTGCGCCGGAATTAACGGATTGTACATCAGTTCCAACTGAGAGGTCATTGTTTTCTTGGCACTCAGATATTCATATTCCGTGGCCGGGAAATAGCTGCCGTATCCGCGAACTATAAGTCCCGACACACCGACTGCATCAGGCAGGTATGTTGATGCATATTTGCTTTCTTTCACAAGCGTACTGGTAGCATCATACATGGATTGTGATACCAACTCGCCCCGGTGAAAATCAAAAGGCAACGGGGCAGGCGGATAATTGGGAGTAGCAGGATCACATTGAGATGTATTAATGACACGATTGCTTAATTCTGTTTGCAGGTTTTGTTGATAAGAGTAATTATAAACAGTAGCGCTTGCATCGTCACGCGTTACTACTACCTGGTTGTAACCAATATGACTACCCTGGGTCGACTGCATAGGATGTACACTACCCGGTGACACAAAATAGGCGTAAGCAACGGGAGAAGGATTATCAATCTTGCATCCACCGGCAATCGATGCATCGCGCGTTGTGTAATTTGTACCGGCAGGAGCTCCAGGATCTCCCCAAAGATCATTTCGCAATAATGAAACATAGTCAGGACGACCAAACAAAACTCCCTGTGGTGAACCACTATCGTAATTAAAATGCTGGGCAACGGGTTGCTCACCTTCTGTTTTCTGATAGATGTTTTTTATGCGGAGACCACCGATCACGGTGGGGTCACTGTGTGGCACCGCCACCGCTTCATAGATTTTTGCCTGAGCTCCGTAGCCGCTATGCAACGTGCCGTTAACTGACACATAAATGTCATATGAACCGTTAGGAATAGTCATTACAGTTGACGTATAGGGGCTACCACTTGAAAAGACAATGGGATTAAGATTGCCGATCTGAAGAGTACCACTCTCTCCCGGGTACAGCGCTGGCGCATTGAGATCGATAAAATATTTCCCGGATGGCGCAGACAGCGGGTTGGTATAATGTGGGGAGGTGTCACCGACACCAGTGAATCCTGCGCTTTGGTCTGTTAGTTGTGCTCCTTTAACATACGTGTTATACTGTCGGATAAATCCATTCTCGTTCGCTTCAAACTCAAATTCAGTAGTCCCACCGGTTGGATATTGTATTTTCTGAAGAGCCCCCGCCCTCATCGCCGGCCAGTGCGCTTCGCGGTCGGCACCCGCTGTATATGTCGCACCACCATCCAGAGAATAGGGAGGTATCATGCTTGAATTGGTAGTGACGCCGTTAAAGAATCCCCAATGATCCTGTCCCAGCGATAACGTCCTGGGAACACTGGTCTCATCGAAGTAGGTAAACACATGGTAAGGATTGGTTACAGAATTATCAAAGGACCTTTCCTGAATGGAGTTAAGCTTCAATCTTTTTTTATCAGTAACAAAAGCTGATGGATCAAAGCCGGACATTCCGTATGTCCCTTGAAGTGTATGGGTGTCTGTGAAATAGGAAGTGCTGAGATCAAAGACCTTATCGAGTCCACCCGCCACGGTCCCTTTAATTTCTATGCTTTGAAGCGCCTTGGCGCTTGTATTCGGATTGTCGATCGTATTATCGGCAAAGCTGGAGAGATCCGTGCGGTTAGCGCCTGAAGCGTTGAATGTTACCGTACCATTGGGAAAGGTTATAGAAGTGAGACGGATGCCATCAACAAGATTTTTAACAAGGCCCCAGCCGGTGCCTGATCCCGATACTGTCGGTGCGTAAGGATATAGTGACATACTAAAAAACCCGTATTGCTCTGAAGTATAGTTCAGGTCAACAGAGAACTGGCTGTCGGAAGATTCTACATGGAATAAGTACCAGCTGGCTATAGGATTGTAGCTGGGAACGCTGGTCGACGAGAACGACGCCGTCTTAGTTCGTTCGATCATCGGAGTAGCATTGAACGCAAGCTTATCTGTCTTACCAAAATAATAACGAGTACCATCAGGGGTTGTCACCGTCCAGCCGATGAGCTCGTGCGATGATGTGCAACCCCCCATGCCACTGGTACAGAAATAGGGAACTATCTTAATATCCTGTTGAGGCAATAACACGGCGGTGCCATCTGCCCTGAAATAAAATTTCCCGGAGTATCCTCCAAAGTTGAAGAAGTACAGATCTGACTCGCCGTCTTTTTGTCCTGTTCCAAAAAAGTAATAATCGGGATGATTCTGAGCGTCAAGATAAGTATCATAATAACCGCCGCCGTTGCCAGCCACATTGGAGAGATACCATGAGGTAGCATTTGTTCCCGTCCAATCATCAGCAACACCTCGAACAGAACGAGTGATCATTCCACCCGCGTTGAGCGACCACCCTGCTCCCACCCAGCTCGATTGCTCCATTACTTTTAAGCCGCCAGCATGATAACTGAGACCGATTGGAAGACTAATCGGTCCAGCAGAGATTGTAGATATCGGAATATCGATATTGGGAATCCCGGTATGATAGCTAACGGGTATGTCCGCTACCTTTCCTAACGATGCCGCGTTGGGTGATGCAATCTTCACATTCTTTGGAGATGACGTCTGGTCTTGCGCAACGCCAGTGATCGCAAAAAATATCAGCGCAAGACATAAACACCTTTGGGGCAATAATGATTTCAGTGGAGTAAGATTCTTCATAACGCAATCAATTTTTTAATTTTTCTTCGAGCACTTTTATTCTTTTCTCTTGTTCAATCAGGTAGAGCGTCATCTCTTCCATCTTCTTTAACAGGAGCATATTCATCTCTCCCAGATTAATTCCGTTCTTCTCCATCTCTTTTGCAGAAGGGACTTCCGGTAAATGTTTGTTCTCATCAATGTAGGATTTTACTTCTTCGAGGGATGGAAGAACATAGGATTCTTCAAAGACATAGTCAGGACCAGGAACAGTTGCCGTTACTTTAACTTCTGTGGCGTGTATTCTGCCATTGACGGTGAGCTTTTCATCGGGAATAGTTGTACCTATGCCAACATTACGGGTTGTATTACTGATGTGAAATACTCCATCGTATTGCCCGGCATTATAGGTCGATATTGAATAGTCATTACCTGTATTGGCGTTGTATCCAATAGCCCAGTTGCCTTCAAAATTCCCGCTTGCCGGATTGTTCCGCGTAATGCGCATGCCTCCCCAGCCGGCAGATCTGACGATTGTTATCCCTTCTGCCCATGCTTCACTTGCTGCAAAGATCTTGACGTTACCGCCAACATTGAGTTTTGAATCGGGAGCTGGTACACCAACGCCAACCTTTCCATCATTGGTGATTGACAACTGACTGTTTAGCGGCGTTGCTGAGTTCGCCGATCCTGCTGGTGCAGTCCAGATATTAATGCCCCCACCATCCATTCCAATTCCGGATGCTGGAGCAGAATTTCTATACTTAAAACCTCCATTGTAGTAGGTATTCGTCGAGATGTAAAACTGGTTTTGAGGATTAGTTGTAGCGTATAATATTTCAGCGGCTGGAAATTCAATAGCATTCAAATCACCGCTACCGAGGTAATCATTTGACCCGATTGACAGGCCGTTAGCTTTCAATCTTCCGGCCATCTGTAAATTTCCACCGTAGTTAAATTGAAATCTGTCCCATCCCCAATCGGAACCCAGCCATGGAGCAAAATAGGCTATCTGGCTTCCATTGTCGGGCGTATGAAATATCCACCTGTTTGTACCGTCCAATATTAAATTGCTATTGATTGGAACTGTAACGTCTTGTGAATAAGCATTGAGAGATCCCAAAGCAATTATCCCTGTGACTAAGATTTTATATATTTTCATTTTTCAAGAATTAAAACTCTTTTCTTAATGGATTCATTTTCCTTTTTCAATTCAATTACATACAGCGTCAGTTCCTCCACCTTCTTCAACAACAACATATTCATCTCACTAAGATTAATCCCATTCTTCTCCATCTCTTTTGCAGACGGAACTTCGGGTAAGTGTTTGTTTTCATCGATGTAGGATTTTACTTCTTCGAGGGATGGAAGAGCATAGGATTTTTCGAAGACATAGTCAGGACCAGGGACAGAGAGATCGACTTTTACTTCTTTGCCGTAGATGGTGCCGTTGACGGTGAGTTTTTGATTGGGGGCGGATGTTCCTATGCCTACGTTTCCGCTTCCGCTTTGTATGGTTAAGTAATCAGCAACATTTGCTACCCCCAAAAAAAAATTCCCATTTCTGGCAAAGCCTTGCCACACATTAGATGAAATAGCCGTCTTAAACTGCACAGCCGCAAAACTCCCTGAACCTGGGTCAGTGTTCTCAATCCATACGCCCGTTGCCGATCCACTATTTGTTCCACTAACTGTTAACTTCTGGATAAGAGAAGTAGTGCCAATACCCACGTTGCCATTCGGACCTACCGCCAAACCGTTGGTGGGTGAATTGCATCCGAAATATGCATATGAATTATATGCATCGATAACAGCTGTACCATTCGTATATTGGCCAATTGCGGCTCCGCCGTGCACCTCAAGCTTACTTCCAGGGCTTGTCGTCCCAATGCCGAAGTTTCCTGAATTAGTTAAAATCATTTTATCCTGATTGCCAATTCTGAATCGAACCTCCGCTAAAGAATTTAAAAAAGTTGTCCCAGCAGTTTTATCCTGAAGTAAACCATAATGGCCCTCAGCATTCTGATTCAACTCATTGGCACCAAAGTATAAATAGTTAGAGTTCACAGGCCAACTCCCTACCTGAGCAAATCCAACAGTGAAAGAACAAACAGAAAGAAGTAGTAGTAATTTTTTCATATCAGGTCAGTTTTAATCATTGAACTTTTCTCATCAGCACAAATAAGGCAGTGAAGGGTATCTATTTTTTTCATTGCCTGCTTTCGTTTATATACGAAATCTTCCTTACAAGAAATGATCAGGAAAACCGTACAACTTTATTATAACCGGGTAAAGAAATATTTTTCCTGAATATAGTCCCGTGATTCGCGGATAGGCAAACAATTGATCAATAACTTTTGCTTCAATCTTTATGATATTCTTACATCATGCGTTTAGAATCAACTCATCCGTTTATCAATCTGTAAAACCGTTGGGCTTTCAAAAGCGGTATACCAGCCTGATCTTAGAATTCATTTTTATTTAATCTGATGTAGAATATTACATCCCATAAAATGTGGCACGATTAATTATCTAAAGATTCCTTTAGTTTTTCTAAAGATTCCTTTAGTCTGTCTAAAGAATCCTTTAGTTGGAATCTAAAGGATTCTTTAGATGAGTTGCTAACAATATGTGTGATATGTCAATAAGAAATATTTTCATGGTCGGTTACAAGTACTGCAGATCGTATGCAAATCACCCGTTGGTATTTAAGAATTACCAGAAATGAGGACCGGAAACATGATGATTTGATAATCACGCTAAGCAAAAGTTGTTTCAGAATCAGATTTGGGGAAAACGCGGTTCTATTTAGTGCGCACCGCATGTGCCTGAATATATTTCCCACAGATTCCGAAGATCGAATACTCGCTGATTTTCACCGAAATCTTAGAATTCCGCGAAAATCTGCGAGTTAAATCTGTGATATCTGCCATGCCTGTCGGCAGACGAGGCGGGAAATGTATTCGGCTTTTATTCTTTACTAATCCCGATTAGTCTCCTAATATACTTCCCCACAATATCAAACTCCAGGTTCACTTTATCTCCTGTCTTAAGCTGATGAAAGTTAGTATGCTCATACGTATATGGAATGATGGCCACAGAAAATGATCCATCTCTGGAATCAAAACAGGTAAGACTCACTCCATTCACGGCAACAGAACCTTTTTCAACGGTAACATTCCCGAATGCTGAATCATAGCCAAACTCAAAAATCCAGCTTCCATTCTCGTCTTTAATGGATTTTACAACGCCGGTTTGATCGACGTGCCCCTGTACAATGTGACCATCGAATCTTCCATTGTTGAGCATGGACCGCTCAAGATTAACGATGCTTCCCGGCTGAAGATCGCCAATATTTGATTTTTGCAATGTCTCATCAACGGCGGTAACCCAATACATTCCCTTTCCGAGTTTTGTCACCGTGAGACATACTCCATTGTGAGAAATGCTTTGGTCAACTTTTAATTCGTGACTGATATTGCTGGAGAACAAAATGTGTTTATTCGTTCCTTCTGATTCTATCTTTTCAACTTTGGCGGTTGATTCTATGATGCCTGTAAACATGAGTCAAAGATAGGGAAATCAGCAATCGATATTGATAAACCGCGATACGAAATGCAGCAAGATGATATCATTCATATCGTCCAATATAATTTTTTTCCCACAGATTCACGGAAGAAACAGCTACGCCGTTTTCATCCGTGTCATTTATTAATTCCAGCATTATTGTAAAAATCTGTACAATTCCATCCAATATCTTTTTTTGCCACAGATGGCACAGATGTACACAGATCATTGCTCATAATTCTTTTACTGGTAAAGAATAACACAGATGGGCAGCTTCGCTGCCTGTCTGTGGAAATCTATGCAATCTGTGGCAAGCCTCCGCATGCGAAGCTAGCCAGTTAGCAACGTTGTTTTACGCTGAAGGCGTATTAGAGTCCGTGAGAAATGTATTTCACTTCTGCTTCAGCAACGAATCAATATCATACCGTATCCCATTCTTAAACACAATCTCCACATTCAACGCATCTTTAATATTCTTCAATGGATCTCCGCTTACAATCACAAGATCAGCAAGCTTACCGACCTCCACAGAACCCAAATCTTTATCAACTCCAATAGCTTCCGCTGAATACAACGTGGAAGAACGAAGTGTCTGAAACGGTGTTAACCCAGCCGCAACAAAATTTTGCATCTCTACTTGCAAGCTCAATCCATACGTAATAAATGGAGAATCCGTTCCCGCCGTCATCCTCACTCCTGCGTTCACCATTTTTACTAACGTCTTTTCAAGGTCGGCGAATCCTTCATCGCTCCTGACGGTTGCCATTTGTTTGATAAACGCATCTACACTAGCCACGTAATCTTTTGTATACAGTGCGTTCAATTGTTTATTCTTTATTATATCAGGATCACTAAGCCATTTTTTTGAAAAGCCTCCATATAACGCTACCGTTGGTGTCATGTTCATTCCGGATTTGGAAAGTATCTGAACAACGTCATCATAGTTCCTGTTCAACGCTGTCATCTTGGGAGAATAACCTCTCCTGCTGGTGGCACTCATGTGTTCTACGGCATCCACGCCATAAGAGGTAGCAGGATAGATTTCGTGTGATGAAACGGGTATACCATGCTCGTGCGCAAAAGCGGTAGCACGCTTCTGAAAGTAATCGGGGAAACGAACGTAGGTTTTTACAAAATCATATTCAAGGGTTGCTGCGCGCTGCAATTCCATATCAAGTTGAAGCCCGGTTGCAACGGTGGTTGCCAGTTCATAGTAAATCCTTCCTCCTTCCAGCAATGGTCCGGTAAAAAACTCTCTCGGACCAACACGTGCACCACTTTCCCATGATTCTTTACGTTCACGCGCATCATAGGGATCTCCCCCTGTCTCGCGAACAGAAGTAATTCCATACGCCAGCCAACCTCTTCCCGTCATCTCCCCTGCCGATCCGTTTTGGTGTGTATGCATTTCAAATAATCCCGGCATAACCGTTTTGGTTGAAGCATCAATTACTGTTCCCGTCCGGTTGGATTGATGAGGAACGATTTCTTTTATCCGATTACCATCGACTACAATGTCCATGTTCTTCTGATAAGTTGCAGATCGACCATCGAAAATCTGTCCAGCATGAATCACATACGAACTATGATTCTTTTGCGGAGTCCACTCCATTGATAATGGTACTTCCTCCACTGAACCATCGTTAAGACTTACTTTTCTTAAGTGATCGGTAGCCATAAATACCAATGACTTTGAATCTCCCGTCCAGCTTGGCGCATCCGACAATTCGTTGGTAACTCTTGTCGGTGGCCCCACGGGTTGTCCGGTTGCGTTAACTGTTATTGTCCATAATACTCCATCCTGAATGTAGGCCATCTTATGACCATCAGGTGACCACACCGGTCCGCTCTTACCTCGTTGCGCGAGTGAACGGCCTTCCGTTGGCGTCATGAATTTTGAAGGATCACCATTAACAGGAACTATCAATATTCTTGAAAGTCCTTCCCTGAATCGCGAGGAGTATGGAAGAAGCGCTTCCAGTGCTACAAGCTTTCCGTCAACAGACCATGTCGGCTTACCGGGAGTGAACAAAGCTTTATATAATGTCTTTGACTCACCAGTTGCTAAATCGAGAACCTGAAGAGTAGATGTCCCGAATCCCACAACTCCATCATTTAATATATAGGCGATCTTACTTCCATCCGGAGAAAAAGCTGGTTGCAAAGCATGCCTATTGGATGTAGTAATTTGCTTTTCTGTCCCAGCCGGAATATCACGGATCCAGATATTCATATTCGTTCCATTGCGGTCGGAAACAAAAGCAAGTTTCTTTCCGTCGCGGGACCATTCAGGGTCAATGTCCATTGCAACGTCTTTCGTCAGTTGCACAGGCTTCGGATTTCCCTGTTTGACAAGCCAGATGTCTCCCAACGCTGTAAAAGCGACGGAACTACCGTCCGGTGAAACCACAGGTCCAAAAACACCCAATACTTTTCGTGGGACCTCACTATCAAAATCTCTTTTCTTCTTTGAATAGGTTGGACGAATTACTGTTAGCTCTGCCGAAAGCGGAATTACTTTTGAGGGTTGTTTGTCCAGTATTTTCCGCAGGATTTTTCCATCTCCTGTGTAAACAAGCTCCTTATCAGAAAGCCATGACGCCCGAAATGGAAACACATCTTCATTATCAGGACTCCATATCTTTTGTTCACCAGTGGCTACCGTCACCACCATCAATTGACTCTTCGCCTTCGCAAATGCATTGAACGAAATTTGTTTTCTGTCCGGACTCCATGACGGCGCATTGAGTGTTGCTTTTGAAGGAACTATAAGTTGCTCCTTACCAGATTCGTTAATAATAAAGAGTCCTCCATTGGATCTTGTCGATACAAATGCGATTTGCTTATTATCTGATGCATAGGCAGGGTTATAATCGTTCGCCGGATCAGTAGTCAATTGCTTGAACTCCCCCGTTGCTACCGACATTTCCCAGATGTCATAATTACCTGAACGATCCGATGAAAAAATGATCTTCGATCCATCCGGTGACCACTGCGGTTCGCGCTCATCATACATTCCAAAGGTGATCTGCTTTAAATCAGATCCATCATTATTGATTGTCCATAAATGATAACCACCATCACGATATGAGTGAAAGAGAATTAAATTACCGTCAGGTGACCAGGCTGGCTGTCGCTCATCTCCCATCCCATCGGTTAATAATTTCACTGCGCCACCTGTGATTGGAAGAGTTCCAATGGTACCCTGAAGATCGATAGCGATTGTTTTACCATCAGGAGATACAGAGGACGCCATGTTGGTTCCTTCGTGGACGGTGATTTTAATTTTATCTCCTGTCTGAGCAAACGTGTTGACACTTATACCAATCAGAGCTATTAAACAACTTGCCGGAAATTTAATCTGGAAATTTTTAAACCACGAAGGCACGAAGGCACGAAGTAAGGCACTATTGGAATCAACTGTGTCTTCTTTGTGTCCTCGTGTCCTCGTGGTAAAAAAAATAGGCTGATTAGTCGCTCGAGTCTTAATTTGGATTTTATTGAACCACGAAGTCACGAAGGCACTAAGGAAGGCACTATAATGTTGGGTTAGAAAAATCATTTTTTTCTTTAAGATAAGTTATTCAAAACAACAAAAATAAGTCTTGCGCTAAAAAAAACACTACAATAAATCTGTAGTGTCTTCTTTGTGTCTTCGTGACCTCGTGGCAAATAAATATAGTCAACCCTATTTCTTCTCGGCCGTTGGCGCCGGTAATTTCGATATCGCCTCCTTCTGATCCGGTCGTATCGTTGGATACTGAATACCCAACTGCTCCAGGTACGTCTTGTACTTAACAGGATTATAATAAGTAGCCTTTAGCTTCGGCGCATACTCGCTCATAATCTTTTGGTTCAGGTAAATCGCTGGATTGTCTTTCTCTCCTATTAATGGAACATATTTCATATCCTTTGTCTGCTCCGTGCGATAGTAAGCCCACGCATTCTTTAAAATCTCCGGCTTCAGCAGCATGTCTAACATTGTCATTACTTCAGCCTTCGCACCATACACAATTCCTTTATGCGCTATAGGCGTAGCCATAGAAATCGCATTGCTCCAATGATGGCCTGGTAGTCCGGGAATGTTCGACGGATAACGCAACACGATCGTCGGCAATGACCAACTGATGTCCGCAATATCATCTGATCCACCACCCATTGCCATCAACTCACGTCCCATCACCTTTACTGACCCCACCGGTGTTGGTAATCCTATCGTATCAAGTTTCGTAGCAAGACCTTCGATCTTCGGAGCTTTCATTTCAATCTGCGATGCTTTCGCCAACATCTGATCTTCTTCGGTCCACGTTGGAAGACCAACTTTCTTGATATTCTCATACATCGCTTCCGCAATTGGTCTGTTGAAGTGACCAGGCCATGCAGAACCAAGAATATCATAGGTGAATTTTGTGTCAGTCATTATTGAGGCTCCCTCAGCCATCTTTACGCCAATATCAAAGAGTTTTTTAATATCAGGATAGGTCCGTTCGCGGAAGTAATACCAGACTGCTGCCTTCGATGGAACAACATTCGGTTGATCGCCACCATCTGTAATAACATAGTGTGATCGTTGTGTAAGCTCAAGATGCTCGCGTCTGAAATTCCAGCCGATGTTCATCAACTCAACTGCATCCAGTGCACTTCTTCCCCGCCATGGTGCACCGGCGGCATGAGCTGCCTGTCCTTCAAAATTGAAACGCACAGAAACCAATCCATTATTCCCGGCATCACCATATGAAACACCAAGATTATTGCCAACGTGAGTAAAAATGCAGGCGTCAACATCTTTAAAATATCCGGCACGGACATAAAACGCTTTCGTACCAACTACCTCTTCAGCAACACCAGGCCAGAGCATGATCGTACCCTGAATTTTTTCTTTCTCCATTATCTTTTTCAGTGCAAGCGCCGAAATGATATTCAATGCCTGTCCTGAATTATGCCCTTCTCCATGACCCGGCGCACCATCTACAATCGGATCGTGATATGCTACTCCGGGTTTCTGAGATGCTTTAGGAATACAATCAACATCGGAACCCAAAGCGATTACCGGTTTACCACTTCCCCATGTGGCAATCCATGCCGTAGGAATGCCAGCCACTCCTTTCTGAATTTTGAATCCATTCTTCTCGAGAAGGTTTGTGAGATAGATGAAACTTTCAAACTCCTGAAATCCAAGCTCAGAGAAGCTGAATAACATATCATTGATCTGCTGTCCGAGTACAGCATTTTTCTCCACCTCCTGAGCCGCGTCAGCTTTAAGTTTTTCAACCTGGCGAAGTTCTGTTTGGGCAAACCCTGCCGTAACCAACATAAGGGCCGCGAGTAAACAATTTATTTTCTTCATGTCTGCTGTAAAGTGTTTATTTTTTTAATTCTTTCTTAACTACTTCCTTCTGATCAGGACGCAAGGTCGGGTATTGAATTCCCAATTGATCCATATAAGTTTTATACTTCACCGGATCATAATAAAAGGCTTTCAACTTCGGCTTAAAATCATCCATTGTTTTTTTGTTGAGTGTAATAGCTGGTGAATCTTTCTCTGAAATAAGCGGAACGTATTTCTGATCTTTAGTTTGAACGTTATTATAATAATCCCAGGCCTTTACGAGAATCTGAGGCTTTAGGAAAAAGTCCAGCAACGTGAGTGATTCTGCCTTTGCTCCTGCCACGATACCTTTATGAGCAATGGGTGTTGCCATCGCTATTGCATCTGACCAATGATGTCCCGGCAGGTTTGGAATGTTCGATGGAAATAAAAGAACAACCGTCGGCACTGTCCATGAGATGTCAGCCACATCATCTGATCCCCCACCGACAACCTGCAACTTATGACCGTCAATCATAACAGACTTCTCATCGATAGGTAATGAAATCGTATCCAACTTCACGGCAAGTCCCTCTATCTTTCCTTTCATTTCTGCTTGCGTAGCAATTGCTAGGGTCTGATCCTCAACAGACCATTTCGGCAAACCTACTTTCTTAATATTGTCATACATGGCTTCCGCGATCGGACGATTGTAGTGATTGGGCCAGGCTGAACCGAGTATCTCATAGGTGAGCTTTGTGTCAGTCATCAGTGCAGCACCTTCAGCGGTTCTCAACCCTTTTTCATACAGCGCTTTTATCGCAGGATAGGTCCGTTCACGAAAGTAATACCATACAGATGCCTTTGAAGGAACAACGTTGGGTTGATCCCCTCCATCAGAAACAACATAGTGAGATTGTTGTGTTAACTCAAGATGTTCACGTCGGAAATTCCACCCTACGTCCATCAATTCAACAGCATCAAGAGCGCTTCGTCCACGCCACGGTGCACCTGCTGCATGTGCGGCAGCACCTTCGAACGTAAATTTCACTGAAACTAATCCGGTATCACCACTGTCACCGTAACCTACACTGAGATTACTTGAAACATGAGTGAATATGCAGGCGTCTACATTTTTAAAAACTCCTGCGCGAACAAAATAGGCTTTCGTTGCCAATAGCTCTTCAGCAACTCCTGGCCAGAGCATAATGGTGCCTTGAATTTTTTCACGCTCCATGATTTTCTTAAGAGCCAGAGCAGAAATAATATTAACTGCTTGCCCGGAATTATGTCCTTCACCATGACCAGGTGCACCTTCCACAATCGGATCATGATAGGCTACTCCAGGTTTTTGAGAAGCTTTAGGTATACCGTCAACATCAGATCCTAATGCAATCACAGGTTTACCATTTCCCCACGTGGCTGTCCATGCAGAAGGAATGCCTGCGATACCCTTTTGTATTTTAAATCCATTCTTTTCCAGAAGTGCAGTGATGTACGCCGAAGTCTCAAATTCCTGAAAGCCTAACTCAGAAAAACTAAAGAGCATATCATTAATCTGCTGACCCAGCACGGCATTTTTCTCTACCTCCTGAAGGATATCTGATTTCAGTTTTTCAACGTCGCGCAGGTTCATCTCCGTTTGGGCAAACGAAAGATTCGCCATCAATACAATCAGTAAGCAACCCGCGCTTTTCAGAAACGACATATTCTATTTTTTAGAATCCTTCTCTTTCTGAATAGCTTCTTTCTGATCCAGACGGAGTGTTGGGTACTGAATACCAAGCTGTTCCAGGTATGTTTTATATTTAACCGGATCATAATAATATGCCTTCAGCCTGGGCTTAAATTCATCCATTATCTTCTTATTGAGCGTGATCGCAGGAACGTCTTTCTCTCCAATCAGCGGAGTATACTTGATCTCCTTTGTTTGCTCATTATTATAATAGTCCCACGCATCTTTTAATATCTGAGGGTTAAGTAAGAGGTCAATAAGCGTTAACGCTTCAGCCTTTGCCCCTGCTATAATTCCTTTATGAGCAATGGGCGTTGCCATCGCAATTGCATCCGACCAATGATGGCCGGGAAGATTTGGAATATTAGAAGGATACGTAAGTACGATCGTAGGCAATGACCATGAGATATCGGAAATATCATCTGATCCGCCACCTAACGTATA